>JBFRWL010000627.1:0-6747 GCA_051439565.1 Prochloraceae cyanobacterium | reverse complement strand
ATTAACGGTACTTAAACAATTTTAACGGTCAAAACAAGATACAATGCTTTTAATATTTGACTTGAGCATTACTCAATAAAGCGATCGCGCTATATGAAAGAAACCACTCCCGCAGCCATGCCCCCTTGCTTCGATAGATGGTGTAAAAAGTTTGATGATTTATTAAGAACCAAAGCGCAAAAAAGAGAATTCAGACACTATTTAGGGGGATTATTGGGTCAACGTTCTGCTGGATGCAAGCTCCAGCAGCTGCGTTGACTTCGAGAAAGTGAGCGAAAAAATGTATCTCAAATGGCTAGAGACGCTGTAAAAGTCACATATCACAAACTACACCATTTCTTAACAGAATCAACTTGGTCTGCCGAGCAGATCAACGAGCGTCGTTTAGAAGTAATGAGTAAATGCAACCAAACCAGAATAAGTCGGGGGTTTAGTCTCATTGTTGATGACAGTGGACATAGAAAAAGTGGGTGCTTGGTGCGCGTGCGTACTCTGGGGGAACCCCAGAGTCGTTCGCTCCGCAATTTTACCGCAGGTGTAGGTCGTCAGTATATAGGAGAAATCGGCAAAACAGATAATGGAAATGTAGTGGTAACAACTCATCTATATGATGGAAAAAAAAGCTTACCTTTGGACATAGAATTATATCAGCATGGTGATTCATTACCTGAAGGAAAGAAAGACCCAGAATTCAAGAAAAAACCCACCTTAGCCTTAGAGCTAATTGATAAAAGTTTGACCAGAGGATATCGACCAGGAATAGTGTTAGTAGATTCATCTTATGGTAACAACGCATCTTTTTTAAAAGAGTTAGAAAAAAGGAAATTAAAATATGTAGGAGGAATCGCTAAAAATCGCAATATTTTATTTAGAGATAAATCAGGAAAAACCGATTCAATAAGAATAGATGAATAGGCTCAATGGATATCTGATGATGAATTCAAGGAAATTCAAATACCAGGAGAAAAACCCAGAACAGTATGGGTAGCAATTATTGAAGTAGAAATATCTAAACTCATTGGTCAAAGAAAAATAGCTATCGTCATGAGCGCGCCAGCCTTTGAAGATGCTGAAGATATTGACTACTTGATAACAAATGTTGAAGGAGAAAAAGTAACAGAGCAATGGATAGTTGAAACTTATTCTCAAAGAAATTGGGTAGAAGTTTTCTATCGAGAAGCTAAGGGGTGGTTAGGACTAAGTGAATACCAAGTCCGAGAAAAAAAGAGTTTAGAAAGGCATTTTATTTTGGTCTTTTGTGCTTATACTTTTATCCTTTGGCATAAGCTAACAGGTGGGTTAAGAAGACGTTGGGCAAATAAACCTTTGGATACATTTCCTGAAGCTTTAGAGGCATTTCGTACAGCTATATCTTATCGTTTTGTCCAATGGCTCAACGATAATCATCACGTATTCACAGCTTATAAAGCGAGTTTAGGCTTTGTTTGGGCTTGATTTTTGTTCAAGGCTTTTAGCGATCGCTAGTAATAAGAACGTGAAACCTAACTATCACAGGCAGTATATCTTATTTTGCTTGTACTAATTGTTTAAGTACCGTTAAGCGCTTCGCGCTTTCCAGCCTAAGTCAAGAGGGATCGCAATACAAGAGCGATCTCTCTTGTAGGGGTTTGAGTAGCAACTGTACAGAAACTTACGCTAAGGCTAAAACCCAGGCTGTACAAAGCTTTCAAACTCTGATAATCGTTGATTAACCTCTTTTTGGTCGCAAAATTCAGAATCAAAACTTCCTTCAACCCACTCCAAAAAACTTTCATGTTCGGGATGATTAGGGTTTTGTATCGCCTCTAAAAACTCCAAATATCCCCAAGCCCCACCACAATCTTCGGGAGGACAGGCTCGCTTGGCTTTGATACAAGTTGGATAAGAAACTTTTGGGTCTTTGGGTAAGATTTTCTCCAGGAGAATTGAATGTTCCCAACTATCTCCAAAATCGTAGGTATAAAAGAACTTGGCTTTCTCCTGTTTGATGAGAGAGCTAAGTTTGGCTTGGCTTTCATCCCTTAGCTCTAAACCATAACTCGGCTCTGGGTTGCCATATTCGATTCCATCAACCGAAAAAGAATGTAAGTGACAGTTGTACCAACCCATCGCTGCTTGAATAATTAGATGTAACTTTGACAGAGTAGTCGAACTTTCTACTTGTATTCGTCGCCAAATAGGAGGTCTAATATCTCTGAGGGCAACTTTTAATTGATAGATACTTGTTTTAGAGGGCATGACGAGTAGATTAAATGGATGAATTTACAGTAGTGCGACGATGACGTTTGACAATTTCATTCACCGTTGTCTTACTCAGATGAAGTTCACGAGCAATCTGACGATAAGAATGACCATTATCAACCATCTGCAAAACTTTGGGGGCATACTTATCTGCCTTAACTCTTTGTCCTGGTTTTCGACCTAATTTCTTACCCTTCGCCTTAGCAGCAGCTAATCCCGAACAAACTCTCTCTCTAACTAAATCTCTTTCAAACTCAGCAAGAGAAGCCATCACCGAAGCAATTAATTTTCCTTGAGGTGTAGTTAGATCGAACTGAAGCCCTGTGGTGGCAATAACAGAAACTCCCCAATGGGCTAAGTCCTGTAAAGTTGTTATCAGGTCAATAGTCGAACGACCCCAACGAGTTAATTCTGTAACCAAGACTCCATCAATTTTACGAGCCTGGGCTAAACTCATAACCTGCTTTCTTTCGGCGCGATTATTTTTACTCCCCGAAGCGGTTTCTTTCCACACGCCAACCACTTCATAACCTGCTTTTTTGGCATACTTCAATAAATCCCGTTCCTGACGAGAACAAGATTGGTCGGTAGTCGAAACTCGACAGTAAATAGCTACTCTCTGTACCATTTAAACCCTCCCGTCTAGAGGTGGCTCAAACCCTGATGCTGCCGTTACCTTTTAGTGTACCAAATAGAGTATAGTTTTCTTGGTACATTATTTGATTTTCTTTACTTGTCATCTCGATTTCTGAGCCAGGAACAACAGCATAGCTATGGGCGTTATGTTGGCGAACCAACTTCTATTCAGTTGGCTAATTATTTTCATCTTGATGATACAGCCAAAACATTAGTCCAGAAACGTCGTGGAGACCACAATCGTTTGGGTTTTGCCATCCAATTATGTACGGTGCGCTTTTTGGGAACATTCTTAATCGACCCCATAGATGTGCCTCAAGGAGTAGTAGGATATTTGGCATCTCAACTAGAAATAACGGACGTGGACTGTTTGCCAAATTATTTATCTCGTCCAACAACCCATTGGGTACACGCTCAAACTATCAAAAAGCATTACGGTTATTGTGATTTTAGCTCTCAACCCGAACATTGGCGTTTGCTCAGATGGTTGTATCAAAGGGCTTGGACAGGAGGAGAAAGTCCTTCGATGCTATTCGATCTAACCACAGCCAGATTAGTCGAGCAGAAAATTTTACTCCCAGGAGTAACTGTATTATCTCGTTTAATATCTACAGTTAGGGAAAGAGTAGCTAACCGTACTTGGAAAATCCTTTCCCAACTCCCTAATTATAAGCAAATAGAGAATTTAGAAGCTCTGATTGTCATTGGGGAAAAAGCGAGATTAACTCCCTTAGAACAACTTAGAAAATCACCCACTAGAAGAAGTTCCCCCAGTTTGGTTAATGCTTTAAATCGCTTGGTAACAATTCGGGCTTTGGGTATTTATCAATTAAATGTGGGCAAAATACCGCCTATTCGCTTCAAAACTCTCGCTAAGACCGCTTTTACTCTCAGAGCGCAAGCTATCGCTAGAATGTCTCTTGAGCGAAGAATTGCTACCTTAGTCGCCTGGGCTTATGTTATGGAAGCCATTGCTATTGATGATGCTCTTGATGTCTTAAATTTGCTAGTCAAAGATATCTTATCCAAGTCTCAAAAAGAGGGACAAAAGAATCGTTTACGTACCATTAAAGATTTAGATGCTGCTGCTTTGTAGTTAGCCACAGCTTGTAGAGTTCTTCTCAATCCAGCTACGGAAGACAATCGAGTAAGAGAAGAGGTGTGGCAGCGATTAACTCCAGAACAATTAGGAGAAGCCATTGCCGATGTTGAAGATATAGCTCGTCCTCCAGAAGATAATTATTATGACGAGTTATTGAAGCAATGGCGTTCGGTTCGTCGTTTTTTGCCTAAATTACTCTCAATCATTGATTTTGAAGGCAATCAGGCTGGTGGAAAAATCCTTGAAGCTTGGCAGTTTCTCCAATCCGTTGAAGGTCAAAGAAAACCCAAAATGGATGCTGCACCTTTAAAGATAGTAGATAAAAAATGGGCTACTTGGGTAATTGATGAAGATGGTAGTATTGACCGTCGAGCATATACTTTCTGCGTTCTAGAAAAGCTATTAGAAGGATTGCGCCGTCGCGATTTATTTGTTTCGTCAGGTGAAAGATGGAGCAACCCTCGCGCCAAATTGCTCACTGGAAAAGCTTGGGAATCAACCAGAGCATCAGTTTGCCGTACTTTGGAACTCAACCCCAAACCAGAACCAGAACTGAAAACCCTTCAACAGCAATTAGATCAAGCTTATTCCCAAACAGCACAGAATTTACCCAACAATGCCCATGTCAGAATTGAAAAAGACAAAAAAGGCAAAGAAACCCTCACCATCAGCAATCTGGATAAATTGGATGAGCCATCTAGTTATCTCAAACTAAAGGATCAAATAGAATCTTTGCTACCACAGGTAGATTTGCCCGAAGTCTTGCTAGAAATTAATGCCAAGACAGGGTTTATGAAGGAATTTAGCCATCTCAATGAAAGCTTTGCCAAAGTCAAAGACCTCCCAATTAGTATCTGTGCGGTGCTTATCGCTCAAGGCTGTAATATTGGGTTGTCGCCCTTGGTCAGAAAAAGAATTCCCGCACTTACCAGAGGTCGTCTATCTTGGGTAGAGCAAAATTATTTTCGCCCCGAAACTATTATCAAAGCTAATACACGATTAGTTGATGCTCAAAGCAAAATTCCCATCGTCAAAAGTTGGGGTGGTGGGGAAGTAGCTTCAGCCGATGGAATGCGTTTTGTAGTTCCCGTACAGACGCTTAATGCAGGAGCAAACAGCAAATATTTTAATCGCGGTCGAGGAATCACTTACTATAACTACACCTCCAACCAATTCACGGGCTTTCACGGTTTAGTCGTTCCTGGGACTTTGAGAGATTCTTTGGTGGTTTTAGTGGGATTATTGGAACAGCAGACGGGTTTGCGTCCCAGAGAGTTGATGACCGATACCTCTGGTTACAGCGATGTTGTGTTTGGCTTGTTTTGGCTCTTGGGCTATCAATTCTCACCTCGTTTGGCTGATGCGGGTTCGGCTCGTTTTTGGAGGCTCGATTCGGAAGCTGATTATGGATTGTTGGATAATCTAGCACGGCAAACAGTGAAAACTGAATTAATCGAACAGAATTGGGACGATATGCTTAGGGTGGCTGGTTCTTTAAAACTGGGAACGGTTAGTGCGACAGAAATCATGCGGGCATTACATCGAGGTAAAAAACCCAGTACCATTGCTAAAGCTATCGGCGAATTGGGCAAAATTACTAAAACCTTATATCTGCTCAACTATGTAGATGATGAAGCTTATCGCCGTCGGATATTAACCCAACTAAATCGGGGAGAAAGCCGTCACAGTTTAGCTAGAGCGGTGTTTTACGGTCGTCGGGGAGAGTTGCGTCAACGCTATCGCGAAGGTCAAGAAGAACAGTTGGGGACTCTGGGTTTAGTGGTTAATGTGCTGGTGCTGTGGAACACCTATTACATGGATGCAGCTATCAATCAGTTACAGAAAGAAGGCTGGGAGATTAAGGAAGAAGATAAGACTCGTTTGTCTCCTCTCTCTCATTCTCATATCAATATGCTCGGTCGCTACCAATTTAATTTACCTAAAGAGTTGAAGGATGGTGCTTTACGACCATTGAGAGATATTGACGATCTTGATAAATTAGGAGATTTAGATTTGTGGTAAGTAAAAATGTCTTTAAAAATGTTTGTTGGAAGCTAGAAGCCATAGCCAGCAAAGGATACAGCCTTAGCGTAAGTTTCTGTACAGTTGCTACTCAAACCCCTATGCTGTCAGCTTTGCTGAGTACAATGGGGGGAAGCATTCCCCTGGAATATTTGCTCCTAGATGGGAAGTTTGGTCATAACAATGCGGTGCAAATGACCCGTCAACTAGGGTTACATTTGGTGAGCAAGTTACGTTATGACAGTGCCTTATACTTGCCCTATCAGGGGACGAACTCTCGTCGCAAGTATGGCGATAAACTCAAACCCCGTCAACTCCCCCAGCAATTTCTCTGCCACAGCACCATTGAAGGAGATTGGCGCACAGATATCTATCAGGTGCAAGTACTCCATAAGGAGTTTGCCCAGCCCCTCAATGTTGTCATTCTACTCAAAACTCATATCATTACCCAACAAAAAGGCCATGTCATCTTATTTTCCAGTGATTTATCCCTGACTTACAATCAGCTCATAGACCTCTCCTCCTTGAGGTTCAAAATTGAATTTGATTTCCGTGATGCTAAACAATTCTGGGGTTTGGAAGATTTTATGAATATCTCTCAAACCGCTGTTACTAATGCCGTAAATCTAGCTTTTTTTATGGTCAATCTCTCTCGCCGACTCTTACGAGATTTTCGACGAGACCATCACTCAGAGTTCAGTATCCTGGACTTAAAGGCTTGCTATCGAGCTGTCAAATATGTTGAC
>JBFRWL010000626.1:0-7708 GCA_051439565.1 Prochloraceae cyanobacterium | reverse complement strand
AATCCCCCGTGCGATAAATTCTTTCTCCTGTATCGGGATGAATAATAAAACTGGCATTAGTTTTTTCAGGATCGCCCCAATACACCTGAGCTAATCCCACACCCCCAATATATAAATGTCCTGTCACCCAAACTGGACGGGGTTGTAAGTTTTCATCTAAAACATACCAGCGTTGATTACTAAGGGGATAACCATAGGGTATAGTCTTAACTTCAGTATTAGTAATCGGATAATAAATCGACCAAATCGAAGCTTCTGTCGCTCCACCCAAACTAATAATCTCGCTCTGAGGTGCTATAGTTTTAATTTGGGCAGGTAAGGTAGGTGCAATCCAATCTCCACTCAGTAGCACCAGTCGCAGACTAGAAGCTGATAAGGAACTAGAGATTGTATAATCGCAGTATAGTTGCATTAAAGCAGGAACAGAATTCCAAACAGTAACTTGATCTTGTTGGATTAACTCAGCCCAATGAGTAGGATCTTTAGCCCGCTCAGCTTCGGGAATGACGATACTACCGCCAGCAGCCAGAGTGCCAAAAATATCGTAGACCGAGAGGTCAAAACTAAGGGAAGATAGAGCCAGAACGCGATCGCGATGGTTAATGTCAAAGCGACGGTTAATGTCGAGGATGGTATTAACCGCACCACGATGATCAATAGCGACTCCTTTAGGTGTTCCTGTCGAACCTGAAGTATAGATGACATAGGCTAAATCTTCTGGTTTTTGGCGTGGGGTAAAATTGTTCAGCCATTTTAAGAGTCGATCTGAGTTATCAGTGCAATCATAGTTCCAATCAACCGCGATCGCTGTTAAATTTTCTAAAGTTAGAGTTTCAACTAAATGGGATTGAGTCAGGACAATCTCCACTTGACTCTGAGTGAGAAGATGTTCGATTCTAGCTTGAGGTAGTTGCGGATCGATGGGTACATAAGCAGCTCCAGCAGTTAAGATGGCTAAAGTAGCCACTACCTGTTCCCAACCTTTTTCCATGATTACGGCAATGAAGCGATTGGGAGTAGCACCTAGTTGCTGTAGTTGTGCGCTCAGATGAAAAACGCGATCGCCCAGTTGAGCGTAAGTAAGTTCAAGGTTCGGCGCAATGATAGCGACTTGTTGGGGATTTTGTTTTACCTGTTGCCAGAATAATGTGTGTAGTAGATCTTCTGTAATAGGTACATCTGTCGCATTAGTCGCAATTCTTTGGGCTAACTGAACAGCAGGCATTAATTGTGGTGTTGTTTCTAGCCATGCTTCTTCCTCATGGGCTAATCGTTCTAAATGACGACAATGGGACTCAAACATCTGATCTAACATTCCTTCGGGAAAAACTTGATCTACGCTGTCCCAATTAAAAACTAACATCCCTCTTTTTTCTGAGACTTGATAGTCGAGTAAAACTTGAGGAGTTTGACTGATACCGTAAATTTCTTCTAGAGGCAATTCGTCTGAAGTATGGCTATTTCTTAACAGATCGTTTGCGCCATTATTGACTAAATTACTGGTAAAGACAATGGGCATAGCTGCGTCGGCAACTAATCCTTTTTGACGGCTTAATTCCCGTAAAATTTCCACCCCATTAACATGACTGTGTTCTAAGCTTTCCCAGAGGGTTTGTTGTAAGGCTTGAGCCCGTTCTAAAAAAGTCGTTTCCGAATTTTCCACCGCCAATAAAATAGTTTTCGTAAAATCACCCAAAATTTCATTAACTTGAGGATGAAGGGACAGGCGATCGAATACAGTTAGAACTAAGCTAAACTGTTTCTTTTTACTCCAAAAGGCTAATATTTCGCTAAAAGCAGCACAAATCAATCCCGAAGGGGTTAAACCAACTTTAGCAGCTTTAGATTTTAATTTTTGCCAAGTTTGTCTGTCTAAGCTAGCCTGTCGGCGAACGAAGTGAGGTTTCCCCACAGCAGCAAGACTAGTAACTAGAGGTAATTCTGGTGCTGGGGGAAGAGTGGCTAATTTCTCAAACCAATAATCTTTACTTTGTTGGTATAAATCTGATTTTCTCAACTGTAATTCTTTGAGTAAATAATCTCGAAAAGAGATTTCCAAAGGAACGAGTTGACTATCGGGATAGTTGTAAAGATAAAACCATTCCTGAAGGAACAATTGAGAACTCAAAGCATCTAAAATCAGATTATCAAAACCAAGATGGATGCGAGTTTTATCTTCATCTAGTAAACAAGCACGCAAATCGATTAAAGGACAGAGATCTAGGGGTAAAACCTGCTGAGATAGTTGCGATCGCAGTTCGATTAATGTAGTTTCCACCTGTACCGAACTTTTACCCCGCAAATCACTAACAGGAATCTCATAATGAGGCCGGGAAGGTTGAATTTGTTGTTGTCCGTTGGGCAAAATTTTGGTTCGTAGTGAATCGTGTCGTGCGATTAAGTGATTAAATGCTTTGGTCAGTTTTTTGAGATCCACATTTACCCCTTCCATCTCTACGTAATAGTAGGAAGAGACATTACCTAGATCGAATTCCCCATTGCGCCCCAACCAATAAGCTTGCTGTAGATCGTTGAGCGGAAAAGGTTGATAACGATTGACTGGATCGGGAATAATTTTTGGTAGTTTAGTGGTCGAGCTATCTTGTTCTTGTTGACGTAATAATTCGAGAATAGCTGTTTTATGTTCGACTAAAGCAGCCTGTAATTCAGAATTCCAAGATTCTTTGGGGGCGCGATAATAAAGGCGATCGTTTTCAGTCCAGAGTTTGACTCCAGCATTGGTTAGTTTGGTGAAAATTTCAGTTGGATTCATAAACATCCCTCCTCCCATTCAACATCGTTTAACTGTGGTAGTTTTTGTTCGATTGCTGTTGCCAAAGCAGCAAGATTGGATATTTGAGCTAATTCGCTCAATTTAAGGCGTATTTGGAATTTGTTCTCAATGGCGTTAGCAATCCGCACGATATCTACCGAATTTGCCCCTAATTCCAGCATATTTACATATATATCTAAATTTTCGACTTTTAAAACCTGGCTGACTAGACTCGTTACTTCCGCAGTAATCGGACTGATTGATTCGGGTAATTCTGGTGTCTGTCTGATTTCAACTTTCGGTTCGGGGAGTAATTTGCGGTTTACTTTGCCATTAGAATTTAAAGGCAGGCGATCGAGAAAAACGAAGTAAGAGGGAATCATGTACTGTGGTAGTTTTTCTGATAGCCAATTGCGGATGTTTTCTGGAGCAATTTCTGTTTGAGCGACCAGATAAGCAATTAATCGTTTATTGTCTTGCCCAATAGTATTAACTACTACTTGATTTATCCCTTGGTAGTGACTCAAAACCGTTTCAATCTCACCCAACTCAATACGATAACCCTGCACCTTCACCTGAGCATCTTCTCGACCTAAAAACTCGATCGCACCATTGGGTAAATATCTGCCTAAATCCCCCGTGCGATAAATTCTTTCTCCTGTATCGGGATGAATAATAAAACTGGCATTAGTTTTTTCTGGGTCGTTCCAATAGTATTTAGCTAATCCAATTCCCCCAATATATAACTGTCCTGTCACCCAAACTGGACGGGGTTGTAAGTTTTCATCTAGTACATACCAGCGTTGGTTACTTAGGGGATAGCCATAGGGTATGGTCTCCGCCTCAGTAGCTGTGATGTCAATCGGATAATAAATTGACCAAATTGAAGCTTCTGTCGCCCCCCCCAAACTAATGGTCTGACTCTGGGGTGCCAGAGTTTTAATTTTTGGGGGTAAGGTCGAGGCAATCCAATCTCCACTCAGTAGCACCAGTCGCAGACTAGAAGCTGATAAGGAACTAGAGATTATATAATCGCAGTATAGTTGCATTAAAGCAGGAACAGAATTCCAAACAGTAACTTGATATTGTTGGATTAATTCAGCCCAATGAGCGGGGTCTTTAGCTCCTTCAGCTTGGGGAATGACGATACTACCACCAGCAGCCAGAGTGCCAAAAATATCGTAGACCGAGAGGTCAAAACTGAGGGAAGATAGAGCCAGAACGCGATCGCCCTGGTTCACGCCAAAACGGCGGTTGAGATCGAGGATGGTATTAACCGCACCACGATGATCGATAGCGACTCCTTTGGGTGTTCCTGTCGAACCTGAAGTGTAGATGACATAGGCTAAATCTTCTGGTTTTTGGAGTGGTGCAGCTGTTAAAGCTTGAGAGCTAATCGCGGAATCTTGGCAAGATTCGGAGTCAACTGTAATGATGGTTAAGTTTTCTTCTAACTGGAGAGCATCTTGGAGCCAAGATTGAGTCAAGATTAGTTTAACTTCCCCCTGTTCCAAAAGATATTTTTGGCGATCGCTTGGAAGTTCGGGATCGATGGGTACATAGGCAGCCCCAGCTAAGAAAATCCCGAGAGTCGCTACTACTTGTTCCCAACCTTTTTCCATAATTACGGCAATTAATTGATTGGGCACAGCACCCAAATCTTGTAACCGCTTGCTCAAGGCATAGGCGCGATCGCCTAATTCCTGATAAGTTAAGCTGCGATCGCCTGTAATTATGGCTAATTTTTGCGGTTTTTGGGCTAATTGTCGGATAAACAGACTGTGTAGCAAATCTTCTGTCAAGGGCAAATCGGTACAATTCACTGCCTTGAATTTTTGCAACTGACTAGTTGGTATTAGTTGAGAAGATTGATGGCTTTGCCAACTCTCTGGTTCAGTTGCTAATTTTTCCAGCCAACGACAATAAGCGGCAAACATATCGTCCAGAAGTCCAGCAGGGAATAATTCTTCTACTGCATCCCAATTGAAAACTAATGCCCCTGCTTCTTCATAAACTTGGTGGTCGAGATATACTTGAGGGGTTTGGGAAATACCCCAAGCAATTTCTCCTAACCAAGCTAAAGGCGAACCTCTATCACTATCTTTTATCTGTGGGTTACTCAACAGGCTGGTAAAAATGACGGGGAATCCGGCACCTGCATTGTTATCTTTCTGTTTTGCCAGTTCTCGCAGTAATCTGATACCACTAACGTCACTGTAGTTGAGGTCTGACCATAGTTGCAATTGAATCTGTTTAGCGCGGTTATCAAAGCTATCTACTTGGGAGTAATCGATCGCCAGTAAATTGAGCGAAGTAAAATCGCCGACCAGTTCATTAACCTGTGAATGGAGCGGAAAACGGTTAAAAGTAGTCAAAGTAATAGTAAAGCGAGGATTCTTACTCCAAAGGGCAATAATTTCGGCAAAAGCAGCTAATAATCCTCCAGAAGGGGTTAAACCTGCATCGAGAAATTTTTGTTTGAGTGGTTGCCACAGATGGGCTGCTAATGTCCGAGTACGTCGCACAAAATGCGGTTTTTGGATGCTAGTGATACTTTTAGCTAAGGGTAATTCTGGTGCATGGGGTAAGTCAGTCAGTCTTTGTTGCCAATATTGCCAAGCCCGTTGATAGCGAGAAGATTGTTCGAGGGCATGGAGAGAGAGAACATAGTCTCGAAAAGAAAGTTCTAAAGGCTTAATTTCTAAATGGGGATTTTGATAGAAACGACACCAATCTCTGGTGATTGTACCCAAACTAGCAGCGTCGGCAATAATATTTTCAATGCTAAAACATAAGCGGTATTTTTGTTCTGATAGCTGAAGGGCACAAACATCAAACAAAGGATAGCGATCCAATTGTCTCACTTGATGGGCGAGACGAGAACGTATTGCTCCTATTTGAGTCTCGATTTCTTCTGATGTTAATCCCCGCAGATCGATAATTTCTATCTGGTAGGGACTCACTTCGGCTAAGATTTTTTGTTCGCCACTGGGTAAGATAACGCAGCGTAACATCTCATGTTGCAGAACAACTCGATTCCAAGCTCGTTCGAGTTCCTCGATTGACAGATCGCTGGCAAACTCTAGATAAACATGGGTGGAAACGTTCCCCAATTCGAACATATTGGTTCTACCCATCCAATAGGCTTGTTGAATTTCATTAAGGGGAAAGGGTAGATAGCGATTATGGGGATTGGGGGTAACTGTAGGTAAGGCGGTATCTTCTTCAGCAACAGCTAGTTGTTCGAGAATTTCTGTAGTGATTTGAGCGATCGATATTCCTTGCAGTAATAAAGTCATCTTTACTTCCACTGCTAAACAAGTTTCGAGATGATTTTTTAATTCGATCGCCATAATCGAATCTAATCCCAGTCGATCTAAAGGACGATCAACTGGAATGGTTTTGTCTTTTGCACCCATAACCCTGGTGATAGTTTTACATAGGTAAGATTCTAGGAATGATTGTTGTTCGGATTCTGGTAATGCTGCTAAGATTTCTCTGTTTAAATTAATTTCGCTTGTTTGACTAGTTTCTTTTTCGATACTCTTAACAGAAATCAAAGGCGATGGAAGTTCTTCATCGATCCAATAGCGTTCTCTTTGAAAAGGATAATTGGGTAACGCCAAACACTGTCTGGAATAATCGCGATCAAAACCCGACCAATCTATCTCTACTCCTCGCAGATAGAGTTGTTTTAAACTTTCCAGTAATACTAACCAATCTTCAGTTTTGGGATCTAATGAAGATAACCATAAAGATTGAGAATCTTTTTCCAGACAACTTCTTCCCATCTTACTTAAAGTGGGTTTAGCCCCAACTTCGAGAAAGATCTCAATTCCATTAGCAGCCATAGCGCGAATACTGTCATAAAAACGAACTCGATCGCGCAAATGTTTTCGCCAATAACTAGCATCGGGAATAAAATCATGAGGAAGTATATTTCCGATTAAATTAGAATATAAAGGAATTTTTGGAGGATTATACTCAATTTCTTGGGCTATTGTGGCAAAATCATCTAAAATTGGTTCTAATAGTGGGGAATGAAAGGCATGGGATACGGGTAAAACTTTCGTACCAATTCCTTGAGACTCAAGTTGAGTGACTATTTCTTGAACTTTGTTATTAACTCCAGAAATTACCGTAGCTTGGGGAGTGTTAACCGCAGCAAGATCGACTCGGCGATCGCTTTGTTCTAACCAGGGACGAATCTGGGCTTCTGGGGCAAAAACAGCCACCATCATGCCGTTGCGAGGTAAATTGTAAATTAGTTGCGCCCGCTTGGCAATCAGTTTCAAGCCATCTTCTAAGCTAAATACTCCAGCCAAACAAGCAGCGACGTATTCTCCTACACTATGTCCCATTACTACATCGGGAACAATGCCCCAAGATATCCACAGTTGTGCCAAAGAGTATTCCAGGGCAAAGAGGGCAGGTTGAGTGTAGATAGTTTCGTCGAAGAGATTGCTGTTGTTCGAGAAGAGTAGTTCTAATAAAGATTTATCTAAATAAGATTCCAGAATTTCCGCGCAGCGATTAAGTGTGTTTCTAAAAGTGGGCTGAGTTTGATAGAGTTGATGCCCCATCCCTCTATACTGAGAACCTTGCCCTGTAAATAAAAAGGCGAGTTGGGTTTTTTTAGGTGATAAAACTTGAGATGGGGGAGAATTTATAAGTTGTTGACGCAAAGATGCCGATGTGTCGGCAACAATAGCTAAACGATGCTCAAAATGCCCTCTGCCTCCATTGGCAGAAAAACACAGATCCGCCAAACTAACTTCTGGATGAGTAGCTAAATAGCGGGCAAATTTTTCTGCTAATTCAGTTAAAGCTTTCTGGTTTTTGGCAGATAAAGTTAATAAATGATGTGGTCGTTCGGATTCTTGTGTGTTTCTGTTTTCGGTTTCTGCGATCGCTTCTTCTAAAATTAAATGAGCG
>JBFRWL010000625.1:0-8393 GCA_051439565.1 Prochloraceae cyanobacterium | reverse complement strand
AATATGACCACAGTAAAAGAAATTCAAGCAGCAATTCAATCCCTTTCCCGTGATGAATTTATCTATCTGAGAAAATGGATAATAGAGTTAGACTGGGAACAGTGGGACAAAGAAATTGAAGAAGATTATTATTCAGGAAAATTAGACTTCTTGATTAATGAAGCATTAACAGAAAAAGCACAAAATCAACTACAGGAACTCTAATTTCATAAAACAACTAAACCATTTTGGCGATGTTTTGAAGAGTTGCCTGACTCTATTCAGCAACTGGCAAGAAAAAACTTTAAATTACTCAAAAGTGACTCAAATCATCCTTCTTTACATTTTAAAAAAGTGGGAAAATTTTGGTCTGCTAGAATTGGACTAAATTACCGAGCATTAGCTTTGAAAGATAGAGAGGATTACATTTGGGTATGGATTGGAACTCATGATGAATACGAACAAATCTTAAAACGGGAATGGTAAATATCAAGATTGTCGGAAATAGTAAAAGGTAGGGTGGGTTACGCTAACGCTAACCCACGAAAACATTATGGGATAGGCGGTGCGTTACATTTCATTAACGCACTCTACAAGAGCGGCGATCGCACTACAAGATCAGGCGATCGCCCTTGATGACGGAAGTGGTTAAGATTGTGATTGGAAAATGTTGAGTTTACCAGTCGCGCCGAGCTAAAGTGAGCCAAAATCACCTTAGCGAAGTACCAATTTTGCCAGACCCGATTGAGTATTTTATCAAGCTTCGCTCTTAATACCCAGGGGGATCCAGGACAGCTTTATTTGGGCGCTGTTGGGGGTGGTGAATTCCGCTTTATAGTAGTTGTTCTTGGGCACTGGTATCGTAGCTGAGTTGTATTGAACATAAGTTCCATTTTTTTCATCGAGGTGGATAGAAGTCGATGCGATTTTGCCGAGCTCAGTGAGTTGTGCCTTATCGGGATAGGAGTATAGCTGGACATATCCACGATCTCCATTGTTTTTCTCGTAGATATAGGCGACCAAAAACCCGTCGCTTTGAGCCTGATATATTTTTGGATTACCGTCGTCGGTTTGTGCTTCGAGCCCTTGCAGCTCCTCAAAGAAAACCAGTTCTTCGGACAACGATACAAAGTAGACCGCAGCGGTTGCTGTTCCCGTTCGGGTAAATTCGACCATCCAATCTGTGCTTTTGCAAACCGGCATGCAAAAGCTATTGGTGGGTACCAATGTGTTATTACGAGGATCTAGGTGTTGGGATGCTCCTGCGATGACCGTGTACTTGCTACCTGACAGTTGCTGTGAGCCTTGAACATATCCGCGATTGCCGTTTGTTTGTATTGTTCCCATCTACATAAGCCAGCACAAAACCGTCATTCTCGGCGGTTTGAATGATTGGTTCGTGGTCGACAAACTTAAGTTCCTGCCACTCTCCCATTCCTTCCTCTCCGATATTGCCCAAGCCAACAAATTTAAGTGATGCGCTCGAAGACAATGTAGGTGTAAACTCGCTAGTGTAGGAGGTATTTGCTGGCGTAGGCATTGTCAAAGAAGCATAGGGAATCCAGGTGTCATTACCACTATCGAAGTGTTGAGAAGCTGTCGCACGTATTGTGGTCGGATTCGGAGTGGTATCATCGAAGGCTTGAATGTAGCCTCGGCTTCCGCTTTGCGTTTCCTGAACAGTGGATATTACGAATCCATCACCTTGCGATACCGGCAATGCTGAATCGGGATCCACTTGGCTAAAATTGATGTCTTGGGGAGAAGTTAACAGGCTGTCGGCATAGGCATCCTGCATCATATATGAGTGGAATAAGTTATTTATATTGTTGGCGATGTTCTCGGCGTCGGTTTTGTCAGTGACTGCGTACTGAACTAAATTAGAAATAGCTGTCAATGTCGTTAGCTTGCTACTCCCTGTTTGGGTTGGAACAGTGAGCAGAATGCTCGGCGTGCTGTAGATGGACGTAGCCCAGTCAGAAATGCTTTCACCGGAGAAGTAAATGCCTCCCATGACATTGAGAGTGACCTTTGAGGAGGTATCTTTAAGAAATGTATTAGTAGTGCTGCTATAGGCAGCACTGGCGCTTAAAGTACCGTTACTGATAACGGAGTTATAGCCTGCGCTGACACCAGCAGTAACTTCCACTGAACTATAAGACTCAAAGACGCTGTCATCTATTTGGGTCTCCATTACAATCGTTCCGCCCATGGTTGCAAAACTCGTGTAATGGGTGCCATAGTCGTCAAAAAAATCGAAGTACTTCTGTTGCTCCTCTACGATCGTAATTGTCGTGGGAAGTGCTTGAACTGCCTCAATAAAATCTGTTTCCAGCGACGATGAAGAAATTCGCTCAAAGTTCAAAACGCTCTGAAGATAGAAATTGAGTGCATAAGAAGAACTTGTGTCCGAGAACAAGCTGCCATGATAGAGCAGAGAAGACTGAATCGAGCCAGAGTATGTTACACCGGAGAATTCGGCATCCACGGAAACTGAGAATACGCGGTCATAGTCTACTTTACTCTGTAGAAGCAAGCTAGTCGATAACTCATAATGAGTCGTGGTAGTACTTGCCCTAATTTGATCGGGAATTTCTACTTCTTGTTGTGAATCAGGTGGTCCCCAGTAGATTTTGTTGTTCTCATCGTTATAACTGGACTTTGCTTTTTTCTGGGGCTAAAAAGGGGGGAAAGCCTTGCTAGACGGCGAGTTTACCTCGCACGAGGTAAACTCACCTCAAACCCAGTTATATTCAGGATTTAGATATTTCTAGCTTAAACTATTTTGAAAGGATGCTAAGTAGTATGTCATGAGGGGATTTTAGCGATCGCGCTCTGGGATCAAACTAAGATAAGCGCGATCGCAGAGCGGGAAGTTGGCGATCGCCTCAAACAAAAACTTGTCCATCTACTGAATTCCCGCATTTTCAACACCCTAGCTTATGACTTAAATAATGCAGATTTCCTGCCGTCAACACCAGTAAAGTTTGCAACTTTTAGAAAAAAGTTAAAGATTTAGCACCAGCAATTTCCCAAAGCCAGTCCCCATCTCGGTTTCAGACATCGAAATTTTAAGAACCTCGCCACCATTCGGGGAAGGATTTGCTTAACTTTAGAAAAACTCTAAAGATGAAGAATGTACTTCCGATTTCCTAAGCTGCTGCGCAGCTTATTTTCTTAAAATGGAAATTGGATAAGCAACGCGCCCCGCGTAAGCGGTCCCTTTGGCATCGCTAGCTTACTATGCCTGCTAAAAATTTCCTAAATTCCGAGCAATAGGTAAACAATTATTACAAAAAATAGAACCTCTGCTTAAAGTAAACAGATTATCTCCGAGTACTACGCCGTAGGTCAAAACTGTAGATTTTATAGTTTGCAGACACAGCCCACCTTTTTTAGATAAAAAATGCAATTACAATCGAGAAGCCATGTGCGAAGGCGTGGTGTAATTTTGACTGCTCAAGGCTCAAGGAAACTCAATCAGGCAAAAGCCGAGACAGAAATTGAGCAAAACCTTAAACGATACACCCTCGAATCTCTCAGTGAAGAAACAGGCTTAACCCCCACTCCCCTCAGCAAGGTCTTTACCGGCTCGGCAGGAGTCGATAAGCGAACCCTGAAGTGCTGCTTCAATGCCTTTAATCTGACCTTGTCAAAGGAAGATTATCTTTATCTGAACCCTCAAGACCATTTTGCAGAGATTGGCTTAATGCTCCCGCACCAAACCCGCTGCCCCATCGAACCAGCCAGCGATTCAACTTTGGAGACGCTGAGCGCAAAGCGAAACCTAAGCGAACGCCTGCGCACCACTTTCCCTCAAACCCACAAAATGAATCAACTACAAGACAATTTGCAACCTCGTGCCCCAACCATACCAGGAGGGCAGATACCCCTGAATTCAGTCTTTTACATTGACCGTCCCGTCCTCGAATCCCTCTGTTACGAAGCCATCGGGCAACCTGGTGCACTGCTCAGCATCCGCGCCCCTAAGCAAATGGGCAAAACCTCTATGATGACCGGGATACTAGCTTACGCTAAAACTCTGGGCTATCACACCGTTTCCTTGAGCTTGCAACTTGCCAACGACGAGATTTTACAGAACCAAGAACGCTTCCTACAATGCTTCTGTGCCAGAGTGAGCAAGCAGTTAGGCTTGTTAAATGCGATCGCCGGAGGTGCGCTTTCAGCGATCGCCGACTCTTGGGATAATTACATGGGTAGCAAAGGAAATGCCACCGACTACTTTGAGGATGTTCTCTTAGCCAACCTCGATCGCCCTCTAGTTATAGCGATCGACGAAATCAACCAGCTTTTTGGCTACCCAGACATTGCTTGTGAATTTTTCCTACTTCTGCGAGCTTGGTCTGAGCAAGCTAAAGCAAGGGTTGCCGATAATAATCCTTGGCACAAGCTACGACTGGTGACAGTTCATTCTACTGAAATCCTAATGCCTCCCTTGATCGATCCCTCTCTCTTGAATACTGGGCTGGTTGTTGAGGTACCTAAGTTTACCCCTGCCCAAGTGCAGGATCTGGCACAGCGGTGGGAACAGGAGATAACCGAGCAACAAATAGAGCAACTGATTAACCTTCTGGGCGGACATCCTTATCGGTTGCAGTTAGCATTTTATCATTTACAGCAGCAGACCATCACCCTGGAAGAACTGTTAGAAAATTCTGAGATCGCCTTGGCTATCTATGCAGAACACCTAAAACAGCAATGGTGGAACCTGCAACGCTATCCAGAGTTATGGACAGTATTTACGCAGATCGTTAGGCAGTCAAGCCCTGTAGAGTGCGAGGCAGAGCAAGGCTTCCAGTTGCAACAGATGGGTTTGGTTCATCTGCATGGTCTTCAGGCAAGTCTCGCCTGCGAGTTATTTCGTCCGTTTTTCCGCGCACTCGCCGGAGGCGAGATATCTTAGCTTATTGTCCCCTATTACTTCCGACTTCTGCAAGAAGTCTAATTTAAAAGTGCATGGGTTTTGAAGGTAGAAAAGCTTATTTCTTGCACTTTATCAACTTGACCTGAGGGCTAAACTATTGATTTATAAAGGTTTTAGACTTATTCAGTCAGCCCTATTTAAGTCAGGGAAAAACTCTGGTTGCTCGTTCCATTTGCGCTCAATTGCTTCTAAACAATGCTGCCAGTAAGGATCGCTAGGTTCTTGAATGCGATAAAAGCGTTTTTTTTGCCCGTCTACCTGACGTTGAGAAGCTCTTAACTTTAAACCGACAATTGCTAGTAAATTTCTCAGCCAACCCAGCGGGGTGCAATTTCTTGACGGGTAGATACCTATAAGCACGCCGATCTTGTATTTTTGGCAGAGCCAGTAAAGTTCAATTAACTCCCGACTCTCGGAAGTATATTCAGCGCCACTGCTAATCAAAGAATCTAAGCCAACTTCAATTAATCCTCTGACTCGAACAGCAGAGTTACTCTTATCGCCGAGCCAATCGTTATAGTCTCTTAAAAGAGGATGGGATTCCCTGTTGAGATATCTGCTCCATTCTTGTTGTTGTATTCGTCGAGCTGCATCGGGGTGTTTTAGCAGCCAATACAGTTCCACTCGCTCTAGATAGTGGCGATCGTCATAGTAAACTTTTCTCATAAATTCTGCTTGCCAAGCAGGAGTATTTTCTATTCCCGGCAAGCGCTGTTTGAGAGAGTATTTAATTAAGGCGCAGCGTTGTGACCAAGTTTGATTGAATTGTCGTTCCAGACGCGCGGCTTGTAGTTCATTGATGTCTGGCGCAGTAAAGATCTCTATTGCTCGGGATTCTTTCACGCGAGAGAGCGCTTCTTTTTCGCCGCAGGCTGCCAATTCTAGTTCGTCTGTTACAGGCATCGATACCTCGACAATTTGATGCCCAGCTTCGATCAGTGCTTGTTTGAGAGATTCTCTTAAATTCCTTTTCTCGTGGCGTTCCACGAGTTCGATGACGTTCTTGGCTTCCCAGTGAGAATCTTGTGGAGAAAAACAAATTTCGCGAGCTATCTCAATTATCTGTTGGGAGTTACCAACTTTTAAGGCATCTTCTAAATCTCGGCGCAGAAATTCTATTCGTTCTTGCTGTAACTCAGATAAGCTAAGTAGTTGGCGCTTTTGACCAGTATTAATAAATTGAGCGCACCAAACAAAGTACTTGGGAATTCGATCGCGCAACCTTCCTAGCATTTGCATCTGGGCATCGGTATGAAGGTGAAAGAAAAATCCAAAAGCGCGATCGAAATAATTTTTAATACTAATATCGATGCCATCCTGGGCTGTGGGAGAAATGATCAGGTAATCGGGTTGGTTGCATTCAAGCCAGCGATCGGGATTTTGCAAAAAAGCGCGAACTTTCTCCCCTACTTCACCTCGATCGGCTAAAGTCACCGAATCAATTCTGAGACCTGAAAGTTTTCCCGATCGCTGCAGCAATTGTTCTAACGACTCGGCATAAATCTGACTGTCTGTAGCAATAAAAGGTCGCTGGGATTGCAAGAGTTTTTGTATGTAGTAGGAACGTTCGTGTATCTTGAATGGGTCGCTTAGATCCACTTCTCCTTGTAAAAATTCAATTTGCTTTGGCTGTGTTGGAAATAGATTTTCTACTTTAGTTACTTTGCCTTTGCTGGCACCAGCTAATTTTTGCACGTATTCTACTACCCAGTCAGCCATCATTCCGTCGAGCAGGATAACTAACTTACATCTGCGAACTGCTTGTTCAAATAGTTTTAAAATTTGCTTTCTTTTTTTCTTGACTGCGGTTTGACCAGTCAGCAGATGTCGAATTACCGATACGGCTTCGTCAATAATTAAAATTTTGTCGTCAAACTGATGCTCTTGAAAGTGAATTAAACTATCTACGCACAACAGCAAACGACTATTGGGAACATCGAGCAAGTTTTTCCCGTTGTGATAGTGGAAGTGATGAAAACCTTGCCAGCGGGCACAGCTTTGTAGTAGGAGGCTGTTTCTGTGTCCCAAACCGATACAACCAGAATCAGCAAAATCCTTCGACAAAAGACGACTAATCCAAGTACTTTTCCCAGTACCCAAACCTGATTTAACGGCTAAAATCTCTCCTGTCGTTGGGGCTTTCCAGGCAAAAAACTGAGAATTAATTGGGCAATTCGGACTAAATTGTTTCAGTTTTTTATAGTTATTTTTGATTTTAACTTTGGTCTGCTCGTACCAAGCTAAGCTTAAAAATTCTTGAGTATTTAGATAGCTAATTTTTTCCAGGTGTTGGGGAGAAATTTCGTCAATATCTGGCGAGCTTTTATCTATTTGATTCCACCAAGCTACTTTTACTTGATATCCCCATTTTTCCAGCAGAGCGAAGGTTTTTTGATAAGTACGAATAACATTAAAATTAATAACTGCTCCCGCATCTGGATAGAGAATGACTGACAATGCTCCTAATTGTTTTAGGTACTGCTTCAAAGTTTGGGGACTGCTAGCAAAATTGCCCCCAGAGGCTCCCAAGACTGGCATATTTAGTTTGAGACTGGCAAGATAGGGCTTAAAGGAAACGCCTTCAGTTAGTCCTATTTCTGTTGTCTGGGACTGAAAATACGGCTGATAAACAGCAATTGGTAACTCTCCGTTAGCTAGATGAGAGGTGGGGCGATCGCTTCGTTTCTTTTCTCCAGCCGCCCAAATATATTTGCATCCATCTTCTGGATTGTCTAGACGCAGTTGCCATCCTACCAATTGTCCTTGGTAATTGGGAATCGGACAAATTATACCCCTATCTGGAGTCAGTAATTTTCGTCCTCCTCGTTTTACTCCAGCTAGGCGATCGTCAACTGGACAAATCAGCTTTTGCCATTTTTCCACACTCTTATAATTTCCCTGCTCGATCTGCTCGTCAGTTAATCCTCTTTGACGCAAAGTTTGTCTATGAGAGTCTGTTAGACTTAGCTGACTCAGAATTTTGCGGATCTTGTGATCTCGAAGAGATCCGCTTAGCGGTGCGCGCTGTTGCTCGGTTAATGGCTGGGTTGATTTAAAGGCTACTTTAGTTGGGACTGATTCTAAGATTTTTAGGGGTTTTTGTGGTAGTACAAATTTATCGCTAATAAGTGCATCTTTTTGGTGGATCCACATTCCAAAACCCACCGCATCAAACCCACGGAATTAATAATCCCTGGGACTAACTTCTCTCGCTCGACAGTGAATTAAACCATTACTGAGATTTTGACGACAATCTTTTCTCATCCCTCCACATATGGGACAATCTCTATGTTTTAAGCGTTTCCAAGTCATTTTTTAGAACAAAAGTATTAATAGCTTTAGATTAAAAACAATAATCTTGAACTTAGCATTTCTAGCTTGACTTAACTCTTGAGCGCTATTAATTTTTCACTATTTTTCTTAAAACTTTAAGGCGATTTCCACAGGCTTTTCACAAGCTATCCACAAT
>JBFRWL010000624.1:0-5158 GCA_051439565.1 Prochloraceae cyanobacterium | reverse complement strand
ATTGGTATATTAATAGCTAAGATTATTCAGCTTAGAGCGATCCTTCAGCAATGAGTAAAGAGGTAAAGACAGCCAAGCAGCACCCTTCTGGATGGCGCTTCCGCTGGGGAATTTTTTTCTTAGTTCTGAGCTTAATTAGTCCCGTGTTCATTCCTCTGGTTAACGCCACAGGTCTTCCAGTTGAGTGGAAAGCAACGCTCTCAGGATTGCTTGTAGTCGTAATTCCTCAGCTGTTCAACTTTCTGGCGATCGTCTTTTTAGGCAAATCTGGTTTCAACTATATCTTGGGAAAGGTGTTTGGTTTCTTCAAGCGGTATGCCCTGCCCTCTAGGGTAAGCCGTAGGCGTTATCACATCGGGCTAGCCATGTTCTTGCTTCCGCATATCTTTGTCTGGCTGGCACCCTATGCGCCCCAATTGCTACCAGGCTACGAAGCACATCGTTTAGCGGTGCACTTTACTTGCGATCTGCTTGTCTTGATCGGCTTCTTCGTGCTGGGAGGTGATTTCTGGGACAAAATGAGAGCGCTTTTCGTCTACGAAGCGAAGGCGCAGTTCCCGGTGGGAGCTAGGAAGGCGAATCAAACAAAAGGATATTAATTGTTATCTGTAAATTAGTACTATAGTTGTTATACTAACTTAAAAAAATACTGCTACACATCAATTCTGGAGAATTCTTTGCCTGTTGCCCGTTGTCTGTTCCCTTACCTAACCAAAGTGTAGCAATCTTAAACGAAATTGGTACTAGCAGTTACCTCCGATCCCTAACCTCTTGTCTACCCGTTTTCCCTTTTTTTTTTCAAGATGAAAGCCTTAGTCAGTTAAGTTTACTACTAAATGATAAAGATTATTAATAAGTAATTAGCAGGCGATCGTTAGTTGACTTATAGGCAGCTAATTGAATAATAGTTACTGGCTCTCGAAAGAGCTGGTATTTTTGTGGGGCACTAATTTTACAACTCTCTACGATTCTGGGTTTCTTCCTGTTTTTTGGCAATTAATTGAGTTTATTTATCATTTATTTTTCTTAGTAACTATAAAATTCTTGATCCTGTATATCGTGGTATTTTTTAGCACAAAAATTTACGCATACCCTAACAGAATAAATATAAATTATTCTTAAATTGAGCTATAACTAAGTCATTTGACTTCTGAAAGCTTTATCTATAGGTTGTTTTTAAGTTAATGATAATTTTTTTTATTAAAATAAAATCTTAAAAAATATTGCAAGTTTATATTTTTAAAAACTTAATAAATTACCATAATAATATATTCTTAACCTACTCTTAAACTTAATTAGAATAGCGTTTTTTAGCAGCAAGGCAATAATATCTGGGCAAGCAAACAGGAGGAGAGCAAGGCAATGGCTGAAGTAACAGGGCAACTCAAAGATACCGGCATTCAAGTCGTCCATGCGACTGCGGGACGAGTTCGCCTGCGGGCGATCGGCTTAGCAGATAAGACTCTTGGTAGTGTAGCCGAACAGTTACGACAGCAAGAAGGAGTTTACGCAGTCAAGCTTAATGAAAATACAGGCAGTTTAGTGGTGAATTTCGATGTCGCCAGCGTATCCTTATCGCAACTGTTGTCGGGTCTGACTGACTGTGAAATTGCTTGTGACTCAAAAATGTTATTGCCGTCTTCCAAGTCTCAAACCTCCTCATTGTCTGCTAATTCTTTCCAGAAAGTATCGGGGAAGACACTAGAAAGATTAATTCCCCTGACATCGGGAATCTTGGTGACTCGAGCTTTGCCAGTAAGTCGTTGGTTATCCCTACCAATTTATATCGCTACAGCAACGGTGACTCGGCAGGTGATGCAACAGTTATTGTCTCTCGTACAAGTTAGGCAAGGCGAAGAGGAGGAGAGGGAAAGAGAGGAAAAAGAAGAGAAATTATTAATACCCGATGCTCAATCTAAAATCGAGCTAGTCCACGCTACTCCTGGAAGAGTGAGATTTCGAGTACCTCAAATGGTAAGCGATCTCGACTATGCTCAGCGCTTGCCACAATTAGTCGGATCGATTGAGGAGGTGACTGAAGTTCGCCTCAACCGGTCAGCGGGATCTTTAGCGATCGCTTATCAAACTGATACCATTTCCGATGTCCAGATGCGATCGCGCTTAGCCAAGTTGATTGAAGATGCCGATCCTAATAAAAATGGGGGAGCAGACAAAGCAGAGGAAAACCGAGAAATCGATGGAGATTCTAACGGCTATCATCCGGTAACACTCGAAACGATCGAGCCGGATATTGAGGAAAACTCAAACGGACATGCTTCAGTAAAAGTCGAAACCTCCGATCGGGATATTGAGGAAGATAAACAAGACTATTTGGTTAAGCAAAGTTTGCAGTTGAGACAAGCAGAGGAAGCAAAAGGGCAGGAGAAGAAAGAAAATAGCTTATCCGAGCAGTATGGGGAAAGTACGCAGACTTCTAATCTCGTTTCCACTGAAGAAGAAGAAGTGAAACCGCCGTCAGAGAAGAATAGTACTACTGGATTCTGGTCTGGATTTAAGCCTTCTATACTTTCTTATTTCTTGGCCTTAATGGCAGTTATGCCAATACCAAACTTGGTATTAATGACTCCTAGCTAGTCATTAATTAGACAGCTAGATTGTATGGGGGAATCGATCGTGGTAGCAGCATTAGAAGTACATCCAATCTCTTCAGAAAAAGCCTTAAGGCAGAAAGGGCAATTAGCAGTTGTTAAGGGTATTAGCGAAGCATCCATACAGCAAGTTAACTGCAAGCTGCACCTCAAGGTTCCCTACAGCCTCATCCACGCTACCCCAGGACGGCTGAGATTTCGAGTACCTCGCCTTACCTGGGATGCACACTACGCTCATCGCCTGCAAGTGTTACTGCAAGCAGCCGATCGGGTAACTCAGGTCCAGATTAAGCCAGCCGCCATGTCCGTTGCTGTTAAATATCAAACCGGACAGCTTGGAGACGAGCAAATGTCGGCGTATCTGGGAAATCTGATTCAGCTAGCCACTACTGCGATCGTCCCCACAACTTCTGACTCAGAGAATACAGAATCACAAAGCTCTTGGTCTGATTTGAAGTTTCCCGCTCTAGCCACCTTGCTCGCCTTACTAGCAGGACCAGTGGGGGTACCTATTTCCGCTACCCTAATTGGAGGAACTCTTGCCGTTGCAACCCTTCCTGTAGCTAAAAGAGCCCTCTTGAGTATCTGGCAAGACAAGCGGTTAAATATCGACTGCCTCGACTTGATGGCGCTTACCCTCACTAGTTTACAGGGAAACCCGATCGTTCCCTCAACGATTTTGGTGCTGCACGAAATTGGCGATCTGATTCGCGATCGCACTGCTCGCCAATCGACCCGCCACGCTTTAGACCTCCTCGATTCTCTCAGTCAATTCGCTTGGGTAGAGCGCGATGAGAACAAAGAGCAAATTCCTGTCGAGGAAGTCAATTTAGGTGATACCGTTATTGTTTACCCAGGAGAACAAATACCTGTTGACGGTCAAATCCTGCGGGGCAAAGCTTTAATCGATCAGCAAAAACTCACTGGCGAGTCTCTACCCGTGACGCGGGAAGTTGGAGACCCAGTTTATGCTTCTACCTTGGTACGAGAAGGACAAATATACATTCTGACAGAGCGTATTGGTTCGGATACTCGCGCCGGACAGAGCATTAAGCTAGTAGAGGATGCACCTATTTACGATACTCGCATGGAAAACTACGCGGCTCAACTAGCTGACAAGGCTATTTTACCCGCGTTGTTCTTCTCCACGGGGGTATTATTGACTACTGGCAGTATGGCACGAGCTGCTTCTATCCTCACCCTCGACTTTATGACTGGCATTCGCGTTTCTGTACCGACAACAGTACTGGCATCGATGACTGCAGCAGCGCGGCACGGTATTTTGATCCGCAGCGGACGTAGCTTAGAAAAATTGGCTGAGGTAGATACAGTAGTATTTGACAAAACTGGCACCCTGACTCAGGGAGATGTGGTTGTAGCTGGGATCGCAACAGTAAGCCCAGATGCTACGACTACAAGAGTGCTGGAATTGGCAGCAGCAGCAGAGCAGCGCCTCACTCATCCCGTTGCCTCAGCAGTAGTGCGTTATGCTCGAGAGCAGAGCGTGCGTGAGTTGCAGCGCGGCGAGTGGGAGTATAAAGTCGGTCTTGGCGTGCGAGCAGAAATTGATGGCGAGAAGGTTTTAGTAGGGAGCGTTCGCTTCATCAACAAGGAGGGAATTAGCCTCGAACCCTTACGCACGAAACATCCAGACCTCCAAGGCGCTTCCCTAATTTATGTGGCAAGTAACGATCGATTACTAGGAGTAATTGAATACACCGACCCCTTGCGTCCCGAAAGCCAAAGCGTAATTAAGCAATTGCAGCATCAAGGGGTAGAAATTCACATCCTTACTGGCGATCATCACCACCGCGCTCTCGCAGTTGCCCAAGATTTGGAAATTGCCGAGAATAACATTCATGCTGAAGCTTTTCCAGAGCAAAAAGCCACGATTGTGCGTCAATTGCACGAATCAGGCAAAACAGTGGCATTTGTGGGGGATGGCATTAATGATTCAGCGGCGCTAGCTTATGCCGATGTTTCCATTTCCTTTGGAGATGGTTCGGATGTGGCGAGAGAAACGGCTGATGTGGTGTTGATAGAAAATAACTTGAGCAGTTTAGTTAAAGCGATCGCCCTTGCCAAACAAACTCAACAACTGATCCAGCAAAATACTCGCCTCTCGGTAATTCCCAATGTAGCTGCACTTTCTTTCGCTACAACAGTGGGACTCCATCCACTCCTAGCTACTTTAGTTCATAATGGTTCGGCGATCGCTGCGGGAATGAATGGACTTCGACCTCTAATCGGCGATCGCGAAGAATGATGCTGTTAGCTAGTGACATCTTCCTACACCAAATCAGAGATTATGGTGTAGACTTCCCAACCTCACAGCTAGGCATTGCTACCCTACGCCACTTGTCTATCGGTACTTAAACAAAAATCAAGCCCAAACAAAGCCTAAACTCTTTTTATAAGCAATGAATACTTGGCGATTTTCGTTGAGCCATTGGACAAAACGATAAGATATGGCTGTACGAAATGCCTCTAAGGCTTCAGGAAATGTATCCAACGGTTTATTTGCCCAACGCCTTCTTAATCCTCCAGTT
>JBFRWL010000623.1:0-2918 GCA_051439565.1 Prochloraceae cyanobacterium | reverse complement strand
GGGGATGTACAGCGCAATATTACCCTCGGAGATAATTATGATCTGTCGGAAGTTAAACAAGCAGCCAAATTAACTAATATAGATAGCTTTATTGAAGACTTGCCTGGAGGCTATCATACCCAACTTCGAGAAAGAGGGACTCACCTTTCTGGAGGACAAAAACAATTACTTGCTTTTGCGCGGGTAGCGATTCGCTATCCCCATGTTTTAGTGCTAGATGAAGCTACTGCTAGTTTGGATGTTAAAACAGAAGCTTTAATACAAGACGCTTTAGACCATTTATTACGCGATCGCACTGCGATCATTATTGCCCACCGTCTTTCTACTATTCGTAACGTCGATAGGATATTCGTTCTTCAACGAGGAGAATTAATTGAGTCAGGAAACCACGACCAATTGTTGGCAAAAGATGGACTTTATGCCAGTTTATATAAGTTACAAATGTTAGGAAGTAGTTAAGCTTAGGGCAGGCTCTTTGCTCCCTGCCCAAAAAAGCAGAGCATCCCCATTGTCCAATATAATTACAGTAGTAGTTTTCATGGAGCACTTTACTCTTCAAGAATAAACTTTCACGACTTTTGTCAGTCAACCAGACATTAACCTAGAGAAGAAGAAACCACAAACGCGATCTCGTGCACGATCCGCTAGTCTTCGACGCACTTCGTGTACGCGGCGCGCGCCGCGCCAGCCGAAGGGTTGACCACGCAGTGCCTCGCGGGGCGCGTGATCGCATATGAGCAGCAAATATTGAATTTAATCATTGAGACATTTCACTATAATATCTTTCAAGAAACACAAGCTGAAATCTTTGTAGAATCGCTCTTTTTGATTTTGAGTGTTTATTTCATTTATCACGGATGGCCAGCGCCGTCCGTGGGCTGCTCCTAGGAAATAAATTGTTTCTTGAAGACATAACGAATCAAATTCGTTGGATGCTCACGTTATTTAAGTACCGCTAATTGGGGAGATTTTTGAGGATTAATTCGCCGTCCTTTCATTACCATTTTTACCCCAGTGGCAGGAGCAAGAGTAATACCCCTTCTTTTGGGTTTTTCAGGAGCAGAATTAGCTAAAGTTAACTCATAATTGGACAAAATAGTTGCCACAACTAACTTCATTTCAAATTGTGCCAAAGCATCTCCAATACAGCGTCTTGACCCTCCACCAAAGGGAATAAATTCATAGGGAGAAAATTGCTTTTCTAAAAAACGTTCTGGTTTAAATTGCTCGTGGTCAGGATATATATCTTCTCTTTGATGTAGAAGATAGATACAACCTGCTAGAAGAGTTCCCGGTTCCAGGTGATATCCCATCAATTCAACAGGTTTTTCGACTTTTCTGGCTAAAGTTAACATCGCCACCGGATAAATGCGTAAGCTTTCCTGACAAACTGCGGTGAGATAGGGAAGTTTAGCTATGTCAACCGGACTCGCATTGGGAGCTAAATTAGATAACTCTTGTAATAATTTCTCTCGGACTTGGGGTAAATAATGCGTCCAATATAAGGTCCAAGCCATAGCGGTTGCAGTGGTTTCGTGACCGGCAAACAACAAGGTTAATAATTCATCCCGTAATTCGTGATCGCTCAGATAATTTCCAGCTTCATCCGTCGCCGACATCAGCAATGAAAGAATATCAGTACGCTTCGGATCGGAGTGAGCACGACGGTCTTTTATTTCCGCGTATAGTAATTCGTCAATCTGTTGACGAAGCCGAATAAACTTACCCCAGGGACTCCAGGGACCCAGATCCCATTGCAAAAAGCGAAAAAAGATAACTGAGGTGGCAAGAGGAGAACGAAAAATCTCTAACCAACTGGTCAATAATTGCTTAAGTTTCTGATAACGTTCCCCTTCATAAAAGCCAAACACTGCCTCAATAATGACTTGTAGAGATATACTTTGCATCCTTGAGCGGGCAATAAAATTGCTGTTTTGGGGAATAGCATCAAACACTTTATGAGTGAGCTTGATAATCAACTCACCATAAGCTTTCATTCTTTCCCCATGAAAAGGAGGCATTAGCAATTGACGACGTTTCTTGTGTCGCTCTCCTTCTAACATGAGGACAGAAGTATCACCAAATAACATCGATAGAGTCTTATTAATTTCCCCTGGTGCGCAAAATTCTTGGCGATCATGGGTGAGGAGCTGTTGCACTGCTTGGGGGTGGTTGACAAACACAAGATCATCCATATTGAGGCTAATTGTACCGATGAACATATCACCATAGCGTTCGGCCGCCCTTTCCATATAGCCGATGGGATCTCTAATCCATTGAATTGTTTGGACAAGAGAGGAGGCTTGGGAAGCTGAGGGTCTGATTGAATGAGTGACCATATTAACTAAAGAAATTGATTATTTAATTCAGGTTAACAACCTTAAGTGGAGCTTACTATTACACTATAGCCAAGTTAGGCACACCCTCTTTTTCATCATCAGAATGCCAGCCTACATAATCCATTCACTTGTACTTCTATGATTGATTGATTTTTTTATCGTCGGTAATTTCAAGCTGACCCGGTAGGGGGGCCATCACCAGATCATTATTCTGCTCTTGAGCCACAGAGCAATTTTTAAGTTCTATCTGCGATTTTGAACGACTTTTTAATGGTTGCTGAATAGCTATAAGTATTAGGATACTTGTATAGTCGCAGCTTAACGATTGGAACACTTATCAAATTAAAAGTAGAACCCCACTTAACAGGTATGACCAAACCAGCAGTCGAAACAATCCCCAAGCAGATGCAGGCGAAGTTTGAGGAGATTACAGCCGTCACTGATGCTTTCTGTGACCAACATCTCAACGCTGAGTATGCAGATATGTCCCGTCAACTTACCGCTGCTCTATGCCGCATAGATCCTTCTCCCTTGCTTAAAGGAAAAGCCAAATCCTGGGCTTGTGGCATTGTTCACGCC
>JBFRWL010000622.1:0-3869 GCA_051439565.1 Prochloraceae cyanobacterium | reverse complement strand
GGTATACAAAGCAATTGCGCCTCACCAAAACAACCTCGGATGGCATTTATTGGGATTCAAAGTATTGTTTAAATCCGATCGAAACAGAGGTTTTACTCAAATTCTGATTAACATTTCCTATAGAAATCAATTTTTTTTCGTCAGGAGTCAGTTAATATTGTGAGTCAACCAACCCTTGTTGAAAATTCCTCAGTATTTTCCAACTCTACATTTGCCTCCTCCAGTCCTTTTGACCAAGATAATTTTAATGCCTGTGTGATGAATACTTACGGGCGTTTTCCCATTGCCCTAGAACGGGGGGAAGGTTGTCGCCTGTGGGATACTCAAGGACGGGAGTATCTTGACTTTGTTGCTGGAATTGCCACTTGTACATTAGGTCACGCTCACCCGGCTCTAGTTGAAAGGGTAACGCAACAAATTAACAAACTGCACCACGTTTCCAATCTCTATTACATCCCAGAACAGGGACAATTGGCACAATGGATGGTCGAAAATTCCTGTGCAGATAAGGTATTTTTCTGTAACTCTGGTGCGGAAGCAAATGAAGCTGCTATTAAATTAGCTCGCAAGTACGGTCATAAGGTGTTAGAAATCGAGGAGCCAGTGATTTTGACTGCCTTGTCTAGCTTCCACGGACGTACTCTAGCAACAATTACGGCGACAGGACAGCCGAAATATCAAAAAGATTTTGAGCCCTTAGTGCCTGGGTTTGAATACGTCCCCTATAATGACATTGCCGCCCTTGAGAATGCGATCGGCGATATTGACGAGGGCAATCGCCGAGTAGCTGCCGTTATGGTGGAACCCCTACAAGGAGAAGGAGGCGTTCGTCCTGGAGAACTGGATTATTTCTTACGCCTGCGGAAAGTTTGCGACGAAACTGGCATTCTCCTAATTCTTGATGAAGTACAAGTGGGCATGGGGCGCACGGGCAAGTTATGGGGTTACGAAAATCTGGGAATAGAGCCAGATATCTTTACCAGTGCTAAAGGTTTGGCGGGCGGTATTCCCATTGGGGCAATGGCGTGCAAGCAATTTTGTGATATTTTCGAGCCAGGAAACCACGCCAGTACTTTTGGCGGCAATCCTTTGGCTTGTGCTGCTGCTTTAGGTGTAGCCGAAACCCTACAACGAGATAATATTTTACACAACGTAGAAGTGCGAGGGGAACAGTTACGTACCAGATTGAGAGCGATCGCCATTAAATATCCCCACCTGTTTGGGGAAGTGCGCGGTTGGGGTTTAATTAACGGTATGGAGCTAAAAGCAGATATCGAGCTAACTTCGCTCGATATTGTTAAAGCAGCGATGGCAGAAGGTTTGTTAATTGCTCCTGCTGGTCCCAAGGTACTGCGTTTTGTGCCGCCGTTGATTGTTTCTAAGCAAGAAATCGAGCGAGGAGTGCAAATTTTAGAGCAGGCGATCAACGCGGCGATCGCTCAATAGATCGTTTTGTCGTAGTAGAGTGTCAAAATTGAAGAAGGCAGAAGGAAAAAATTAGTGGAGGATTCCGACCCACCACGTTATTGTTAACTACCAATATCGTTGCATTCTGATAGGCGACTCATACTCTTGCTTTCTTCGATCGCCATAAGTCTCTCGTCTCTGTCAGAAAATCAACCTTCTGCCTTGCTTGTTGACAAAACAGGAATATCCTTTGTCCTTTGAGATGTTAGGATCTCAAATCAAGTCACTCGACACTCTAATTGCTAAGATTTTTTCTGTTTCGCATGGTAGACCAACAGCATCTTCAACTGCTTAAGCAAAGTGTAACGACCTGGAATGAGTGGAGAAAAGATAATCCTGATATTGAGATCGACCTCATTGCAGCCGACCTTACTCAAGCTAATTTGAGTGGAGCCAATCTCAGTGGTGTTGACCTCACTCAAGCTAATTTGAGTGAAGCTGACCTTACTCAAGCTAATTTGAGTGGAGCCGACCTCACTCAAATCAACCTAAGTTTTGTTAAACTAAAATCAGCAAACCTCAGTTTTACCTACATCAGTGAAGCTAACCTTAGCTTGGCAAATCTTAGTGAAGCCGATCTCAGTGGAGCATACCTCGGTCAAGCTAACTTGAGTTTTGCCGATTTGACTAAAGCAGATCTAAGCTTTGCTAACTTGAGTGGAGCTAATCTCAACGAAAGCGATTTAGTAGAAGCGAAGTTACGCTTTGCTGACCTCAGTGGAGCTAACCTCAGTGAAGTTAATCTCGAGCGAGCTAATCTTCGAGAAGCAGACCTTATTGGAGCTAAACTCAATAGAGCTAAGCTGAGTGAAGCTAACTTGAGTTTTGTTAACTTCAGCGGCGCTAATTTGGCTGAAACTGAAGCATTATTCACTAATTTTGAGGGTGCGACATTCACTGGAGCTTGCATAGAAAATTGGCAGCTCAACAGTCAAACCATACTAAATGAAGTAATTTGCGATTACGTTTACTTGCATTCTAATGAGCAGGAGGATGAATGGATATATGAAAAACGTCTTCCCGAGGATCCTGACAAAAACTTTGCCCCAGGAGAATTCCAAGAACTATTTCAAAAACCAAGAGAAACTGTCAAGTTGATTTTCCGAGATAATATTGATTGGCAAGTATTTCTTACTTGTTTCAAAGAATTACAAAGTAAAAAAGAATACTCGGAGTTATTTATTCAAGCAATTGAAACTGAATTAGATGGCTCTGTTGTTATCCGAATTGAGGTTACTATTGATAGCAATAAAAGCAAAATTGAAGAAAATTTTTGGCATGAATATAAGCAAAAAATAACCGTTGAAGTTCAACACAAAGATCTGCAAAATCCAGATATAGAAGTAGAAAAAAAAGACCCCAATAAACTTCTGGAAATCATTGAAACTATAGCAGAGCACCCAAGAGATATAGCTGACTTATCTAAGCAACCAAAAGATGACTTGGTAACTGAAACAGATAACAAATATACTCCAGAACAGCAGCAAGATATTCTGCAAATAGCAACAGAAATTTATCAACTACTAGAGCAGCTATCAGCAATTTATCCAACTCCAACAACGACTGAAAAACTAGAAATTATAACTAAAGCTGCTGAGCAAATTGAAAATAATCTAGAGCTAAAAGAGCTAAAAGATAAAGTTATCAGTCTTCTCAAATTAGGCGCAGCTGAAGTGCTTCAAGATAAAATAAATCATCCTTTGAGTAAAATTTTGCTAACAACTATTGAGCAATGGTAAGAATAGCCATTTAGTTGAACATTGCTACACTTCGGTATAGGAAAAGCAACGACAACAAATTCAGAGAATTGATATGTAGCAGTAACTTTTGCAATGGTATAAAAAAATGCACACTAGTCAAACTATAAATTATCAGGGAAAAATAATTACTCTGTGGACTGTTTTTCTCTTGGGAACACTCTTTCATACCCAACTAGCTTTGATGCCGCTTTTCCACGGTCTGAGCGTGGCTGAATCTCATACCCACGAATTTATGGATCTTTCCTACATTATGTGGTTGATGTTAATCGTATTCACGCTGCCAATGATAGCGATCGCAGCTACTGCTTTTTATAACTCCAAGCGTTACCGGATTTTTCACTTTAGCTTAACCATATTTTACACTATCAGTAATTTTCTCCATTTCGCGCTCGACTTGTTGGTTAAAGTGCCAGATTATCAGCTTTTTTTGATGGTCTTTTTGTTTATCATTGGCATTTTACTAAATATTGTTTCCTTCCAATGGATGCGGAGTCGTTTTACTTGCAAGTATAATTCTTCTGAATTACTCTCCTGAGTCCTTTAAGTAATTCATGGAGACAAAGGAGTCGGACAGACATAGACAATACTATGTTGACCAGTATAAAGAGTCTCCAAATTGTGCTGTTCCCTTGTTTCCACAGT
>JBFRWL010000621.1:0-3317 GCA_051439565.1 Prochloraceae cyanobacterium | reverse complement strand
AAGCAAATAGCTCTGGGTCGTCTTTTAACAGCCTTACCAGTACATGAAGGTTATGAACAACTGCTGTGCGACGCAAGTCAAATAAGTTTTTTCTCACTCCAAAATAACGTGCCTTGTCACCTTGCCACCGACCAATGTGAGATCAACTATGTTCCACAGCTACTCTTTCTCTTAATTTAGCCCGACCCTTGGTCGTCAATTGACGCTCCCGAAGTTCTGCTTCGGAACTTCTCATCCGGATGAATCGAGACCGTACGTCCTCTCTTACTAGTAGTACACTTATTTCTTAGAGGACAACTGGCACAAGTGGCGGCGGGAAACTGTACTTTGCCAACCTCTTCAAAAGATAAACTAACTTGATTGGGACAGGTAATCGTTGCCGATTCCCAATCCCAAACAAAAGCAGATTTGGCAAATTTATTGCCATTAGATACTCTCCACGCTTTACAATAGATACTCAACTCGGGACCTCGATTTTTGACCAAAGAACTACTCAAGTAAGCTCGATCAATATGTAACTCATTTAACTGAGCTTTCTGATGTTCTAAGTCCACAGCGATTGCTTCAGTCACATAAGCCTCAGCCACATTCGCCATAGTGATACCAACGGCTCGTACCATTCCCAGATCTAAATCTTTGAGAATATGACGTTTTATAACGATGCTTGTTATCGTCGAGCGCTTATGTTTACATCCTTTTGATATTAATCACAAGACTACTACTACTACTCAAGTCGTTTCAAAGAAGCTAACTGAAATAGGTGCGACTCTTTTGGAACGAAGGAATTAAGCAACTAATAAGATTTCTGGATTTTGGAATTTACTCACATGGTTACGCTTGAACTCCTTCATCTTGTGATATTGCCAATACTCCTCGAAATCTCCACTGGCTCTGAGGGCGCGAATCCGAAGTACCGCCTCAGCTCGAGCTAGTCTCCACCTGGCACCGGTAAGATCCATACGCTCGCCGCAGGCGCACCTTCGGTGATCTTTAATCAGATGGCGGCAGGTTCCTTCAATCACTCCGCTGGCAATGGGATATCCTTGGGACAAATATTGGTCATAATGGAGATAATTACGATATTTCAACAAATAATTGGCACATTTATCTGCATTCTCTCGTTCCTTCGGGGATAGTTTTTTGAGGGTGGCACTGCGTCTGATTCCTGCTGCCACATTACTGGCTTTCCCTGACAAGATTCGTAAGGCTCTGTGAGCAACCCATTTTTCTGCCTCTTCACTACCAGAATCGAAAAAGCAATAAGCAGCTTTCCACAAGTATTCCAACACATGTATGAAATCGAGAATAATGTTCACTTTGACTCCCTGACGCTTTGCTGTTCTTTTGAGGGTGTCCAATTGATGTTTTTCTCCATCTACCAGTACGACCCATTCTCGTTGCTGATGAGGATCTCTGCGAAGAGCTTCAGCAAAACAGCTGTCGATAATCGTTTTGGCATCTTGCCGCACCGAAGCCCAGACTCGCTTGTGATGAATAGCTGGACGCACAGGACGTTCCTTTTTCTCATTGATAATTTCTTCTGGGCGCCGCTTAAACCTGGGGGTGCTATACACCGAGGCTACCGTTGCCATTCTTTTTCTTTGTCGCTTTTGACCTGGACTTAACCTTGTTTTTTTCTGTTGGCATGATTTTGGGGCTGCCTTTGCCGTTGCTTCTCGCAAATCTGACTGATGCATTACGATTCCTTTGCCATCAGTGGTTAACACCAAGAGCTCCTCCGTTGATTCTGGACTATTGTTTTCCCGTTGGGCATAAAATTGTTCAAAGTCACAAGCTACTTTGACCGTGAGTTCTTCACATTGACGTTTTCCCACCATCGCACCAGTGGTCTCGGCTAAGGTATTGCTGGTTTCAGCAAAGGAAACTTTCGACGCCTCGATCACCACCCGGCGACGCACCCCATCAGAATATTTATCTGGGGCTAAGTTCAACTTACCGTCTTCTGGATAGAGGGCATTTACTCCTGATTTCTTGCTGCTGTAGCCATTGCGGGTAACTAATACCTCTCCAAAGAGGGTCTCTAATTGACGTTTTTGTCTTTGACGACGATGGGGACGAGGTTCGGCATCTGAACCTATTACTTCTACTTGCACTTGCTCTTGGGCGGCTCGTAGCTCAAGATGTCCTTGAAATAAACGTCTTAACAGTTCTGTCCCAGCATGCTCCAACCAAGTCTCTACTTGCCCATGCTCCCATGTTTGGGATTCAATTGAGCTCAAGGTAGTTACCAGTAGTTGGTACTGCTCATGGGCGAGCTGAAAAGGGTCTTGTTCTATAGAGGTGAGTGATGTTATGTTCATCGCAATGGATCTTAATCTATGGGAGCTTTATCCTTATTTATTCTGAATATATACGAGCCCAATTTCTGAAAAAGAGCTTTATATTTGCTAAAATTCCTGCCATTTCGTTGTAAAATGTTACTGTAAAAGAGTCGCACCCGAATAATATTCCTTTCCATCAAATGCTACTAATATTTGATTCTCTAAGTATTGAAACTGATGGAGCTGCTGATTTTCATCCAACCATTTCCACAGTGTTTTAAATGTGGGAAAAACTATTTTTGCCAGTACGGGATCTAATAATGTTCGGATCTGATTATCACATGGTATTTCCTCAAAACCAAATAAACTGGATGCATTATCTTTCCCCTTTTGCTGCTTCATCAAACGTTGATGTTCTAAAAAAGAAGGTAACTGAGTAAAAAAGACAGAAAATGCTGCCATAGTAGCCTCAGCAATTTGATATTTTATGTTCTTTCCCGTTCTTTGATCCGGTAATTCATTTAATTCTTGACGTAAAAATTCAATTAACTGTGATGGTTCGATGGTCGGAGTTTTTTTCATGTAGTATGAAGTCTCAGCAAAAATAAAGATTTTATTTCAAGACACATCTATAATAATCGCAAAAATTATTCTCCTGAACTATGAAGTTTTTAAGTTAACAATAAAAATACACCCTATGTTCTTCGTCAAAATGAGAATTGCTGTCTGAACCGAAGCTCTAGGGCATGCTTAAAACCTTATTGGCTGGTTAATAAATTGCCAATCCAAAATCTCAAATCTAAAATGAAACACAGGTTAATTGAGGACTTCTCAAACAATCTCTAAGGGCGAATAGGAGGAAACCAATCAGAAGCATCGTCTTCGTCGTTGATTGTAGAAGAGCTAGTTGGTTCATTAAATTGTATTGGCATAGAAGATGGTTGTATTTGCTCTGTCAAATTATCAATCTCTCTTACGTCTTCCATTGTCTCTCTTAATTCATTGTTTGGGGGATTAGTTTTTCGCGAGTATTGC
>JBFRWL010000620.1:0-3042 GCA_051439565.1 Prochloraceae cyanobacterium | reverse complement strand
ACCAAAGTCAGGAAATTAAGAACTTGGTGGTTCAGCAAATTCAAACCGACATTGACAATCGTATTGATGCGGTAGTGAACTTGAAAATCAGCGATCAAACCCAGAATATTAAGAATCTGGTAGTTCAACAGATTCAAACTGATATTGACAAGCGCATTGATGCGGTGGTGAACTTAAAAATCAATGATCAAACCCAGAACATTAAGAATCTCGTGGTTCAGCAGATTCAAACCGACATTGATAAGCGAATCAATTCCGTGGTGAACCAATCCAACGAAAGCAACGTTCAATTAGTAGTCAATAATGTCATGAGTGATATCGATAATCACATCGATGTCAATTTGGATAACAAAATTCTTAACTTCCGCAATGATGTCTCCTCTATCATCAAGAATGAGATTAACGAGAACTTTGCTCAGTCACTGACAAGCAATATCCTGTCACAGATTACAAAGCAGCAATTCTATCTCGATATGCAGTCAATCAAAGCTGAAGTAGAAAACTTCTACGCACGCCTAGGACAGTTTGAAAATCAGTTGAACTTACGTATTAATCAAGGAGATACCCGAGTGTACAACTGGACTTTGGAACAATTGGTGGCACTCCAAGGTTGTATGACCGATCGCCAAGCACTGGTGGAAATGTTCGAATCCTTCAGCAGCAAACTCAAGACAGCATTGGACGGTGCAGCCTGCGTACAGCCTAGCCGATTAACTTCTTGGGTGACAACGGAAACTAACCCCGAACTCGAGCCAGAAGAACCAGAACAATTGCCAGAAGGTGAAGAACGTTTTGGTGAATAACAAATTCTCGCTCGGATGGTGCTGGGCATTGCACACCATACTATTATTCTTTGACAGTTTGAGAGTCAGTTAAACTAACAGGAGGATTTCAAAATGGCTGAATATGTAAAGGATATTCAAAAATACAGCGACGATGTTGATGAAGAGGTGGTTGGAAGTATTGTCAAACATCTAGGCATTGCTTTGCGCAGCCGAGACTCATCACTGGTTTCCTGCGCAGATCAAACCGAGTTAGACCGCGTCCGAGAAAGCTTTTTGAAAAAGAAGCTGGGACTGACTGCTAGTGATGCTGATTTAGACAAGGCGATTTCGGAAGTCTGTGAAAAGATGAAAGGTACGAGTAATAAGTCGCGGGTTACTTTCTACTATCTTCTAGCGGAAAAATTTGGCAAAATTTCCTTGTTTAAATAGCCGAAGCAAGCTCACTACGGAGCTTGAGGAATAGCTCGAAAAATCTTGGTCTGAGCTAAAAAACACTTTTGAAATTCGTCGAACTCAAGTGGTTCAACTACTTAAAAAGACCACTTGAAATGCCATGTCATAGTTTAATCCTACTTATTTGCTCCAAGGAGGAGACGATGAACGAGAAGCTACTACTCCACAATTCCTTACTCTTACTGCTATCAATTTGTATCGCACAACCAGTCTTGGGGGTTGAGTGTGGCAATTCTCTATTTCAAGAAGATAGTCTTGCTGCTGAGGTTAAGGATGCTAAAGATAGATTTCAAAGTCTGACTGACTCATTTCAAGCAGATAACAACGTGGACATCATTTTTGAAGTTCCCATTGAAGGAAAATCAGTAGCGGAAATCGAACAGATAGTTACTGATGGCAAATCTAATTATTTTCTTGTTGCCAAGAATAGCCTTAGCAACCAGGCAGATGGATTCTCACAAAAATATGATTCCGCAGATGGGGAATGGACGAAAACCATTAAAGTCACCACCCATGACTTTAAGGGACGAGAGATCGCACCGTATATCCAGATTTTCTATGAAGACAAACAAGGAGGTGTGATCAGACTCAAACCCTTTGGTAATACTGCTGCACCGACGCATTTAAGCCATTTGCGATCGCCCCACGGCACATTGTATTTCAAGAAAGACCCCAACGGCGATCTCTCTTGGGAAAATGAAGCCTTTAAAGTCTACAATCTTCAGCCTTTACCCAAGTCTCCCAAGGAAGTTAAATTAACCAATGGTATAGAGTTGGGTTCGCCAGAAGCAGAAACTTTTTTACAGCAGTGCTGGACGAATCAACCCCATGTTCCTCTGTCTGAGTAACGATTATAACTAACTATGTCTATTGAATACGTGCAAAAAATTGTTGGTCGAGAAGAAGTATCCATGAACATCAAATTAGTTTCGATTAGATTTTTTACTTTTATATTTATTGTCGTCATTTTTTTACTTTTCAACCTTTTTCCCACAGCAGGACCAAAATCTACTGCCTTGGCTGCTGAGGGTTATGACTACCAATTAGAATGCGGCAATGTCAATAGCACTTCGCCCCAACCAAATCCCGCAATTATGTTGATTGGCGGAGCAGAAAGTGACACGGAAGGGGAAAATGATGCTACTGGTTGGTTTCTCAAACGGGCAGATGGGGGAGATTACTTAGTGCTTCGCCATGGGGAGGTTCGCACTCAAGCCAAGTGGATCTGCGATAATTACGATTCTTTTGTCAGTTCGGCAGCAGAATTAGCAATTAACACTAGAGAAGCTGCTAATGACCCAGATGTAGAGCAATACATTCGTGATGCTGAAGCCTTGTTTATTGCTGGGGGCGATCAGAATGCTTACCAAGATACTTGGGAAGGCACCTATGTAGAAGATGCGATTAATTATCTAATTAATGAGAAAGGAGTTCCGGTAGCAGGTACTTCTGCTGGTATGGCTATCTTGGGAGAATATTATTATGCTCCAGCTCGCAGGAATGGAGTACTGAGTTCAGAAATTTTGGAAGACCCTTTTCATCGTAATACTGAGGATATCGATCGCGCTGACTTTATTGACATCCCCTTCCTCAAAAACACAATTACCGATACTCACTTAGACCGCTTAAAACGTCCGCAATATCCTGAAACTAGGTATGGCAGGCTGTTCGGATTCCTTGCCAGAGTGGTAGACGACAACGGTATTCCTGCCTATGGCATTGGTTCAGAGGAAGGAGCTTTTGTAGCTATCGACGAAGAGGGAATCGCGACAGTTTTTGGTAATGGCGAGGATCGGGGTGCAGA
>JBFRWL010000619.1:0-13956 GCA_051439565.1 Prochloraceae cyanobacterium | reverse complement strand
GGAATGTATAGAGCAGTACTAAGCGCCAGAGAGAGGAAGATTAGGCAATTGCTCGAGCAAATACCTCAAGAAAACTCTCCCTTAACTCAGACTTTAACGGACATGGTCGAACGTCTCGATTATGAATCAATCGTTAATTTAATCGAACCGCTAATATAATTTATGAACAAGACTCCAACTCAAGCCGATAAGGGCGACCTCTTAATTGTCGATGATAAGATAGACAACTTGCGCCTTCTGTTTACAACCCTGAGTCAGGAAGGATACGAAGTGCGCCGCGTGCTGAGTGGGAAACAAGCATTAAAAGCGATCGAATTTGAGCCTCCAGATTTAATTTTGCTCGATATCAAAATGCCAGATATGGATGGCTACGAAGTCTGTTCCAGACTGAAACAAAATCAGAATACTAGAGAAATTCCCGTTATTTTTTTAAGCGCTCTCAGCGAGGCGATCGACAAAGTAAAAGCCTTTGAGGTTGGCGGTGCGGATTATATTACTAAGCCTTTTCAATTATCGGAAGTAATTGCTCGCATCGAAAACCAACTAAAAGTAAAAAGATTGCAACAAAAAATTCAAGACCAAAATCAAGATTTAGAAGCTAGAGTTGAAGCTAGGACGGAAGAACTACGACAAAAAAATCGAGAATTAATTGAATATCAACAAAAGTTGTCTCAAGCTTTAAGCAAAGAAAAAGAAATTAGTAATTTTAAAAGTAATATAATCAAGGTAATTAACCATGAATTTAGAACTCCTCTAACTATTATTTTTGCTTCTGTTGAATTGCTTGAACGGGCAATAGATCAATTAGATTTAGAGCAGCAACGTAATATATTTCAAAGAATTGAAGAAGCTGTTAAGTACCTAAAATTTTTGTTTGAAGAGGTATTATTTTTCGATAAAGAGCAGATAGATCAAGTAACCTTAGAACAGGAATCATTCAATTTGGTAGATTTTTGTAGTAATCTAGTCAGAGAATTGACAGCTAACACTAAGACAGGTCAGGCTATTAAATTTGAAGCTACGGGTAATTTTGAGGAAGTCAATTTGCATAGAGATATGTTGCGACAAATCTTGGTAAACCTGCTGTCTAATGCGATCAAATTTTCGCCAGAAAATTCTAGTATAGAATTCAAAGTTCTGAGGGAAACAAATCAAGTTAAATTCATAGTTAAAGATAAAGGAATTGGAATTCCATTACCCAATCAAAATAGACTATTTGAGTCATTCTATCGGGGCGATAATGTGGGCAATATAGGAGGAACAGGTTTAGGATTATCTATTGTTAAAAAATGTGTGGATTTATATCAGGGACAGATTCAATTCGACAGTACAGTTGGAGTTGGTACATTATTTACCGTAACACTACCAGTATCTAAACTTATCTGGAACGAACCAAAGTTGGAAAACTCCAATTATAAAGGTGCATCTTAATTAGGTTGGTTAAATTAATTAGAAAATGCTTGAGAGAGGAATCAGAGGTCAGAAGGAACAGCTAACTACTTATTTCGGTTGTATTTCCTTAGCATACGTGAGTTATACAGAGGCTCAAACCCCTATTTTTTCCTAAGCTGAAACCAGCATTGTTTCGTTGAGAGACTAATAATTTATGCTTTGGTCGAACTCACGTTAGCATAGCTAACATTTTGTTAAGTTATGCAATTCTTAACTGAAAAAAGAGAGATAATCTGACAATTCCCAATCAACTATAGTTGTATATATGGCAAAATTTTATTAATGTGTCTAAGACAGCTAATTTAAAAAAACATCAAATATCATCCTTCGTTTAAAGTGTTGATTTTGTCACTGACCTTGATTTTTTAACCATACAAATTTTTGTTTACTGTCTTCATAAAAATTTAATACTCCACCTGTTGAGTCTCCTAGCAAAGCTAACATAACAAGACTAAGGATGAGAATGGAGTAGGAAGGCTCGATCCCCAGGTAAAACAGCACTGACATAGCTGTTAATTATAATATTTGCTTACCTGTGATTTCAGACATGGGCGATTAGGTGCATAACCTGCACAATCGAAATAACCAATAAAAAATAGATTTAAGATTCAAGGAATTAAATAAAGCTATGGTATCTATAAAATATTCTCGATTTATCAAATTTTTAGAAAAAGAATTAAACCTCTCCACTGAATCAATTGCGGTTCTCGAACGTTCTGTGAAGAAAAATCCTGGACCTTTGCCGATGATTCTCTGGCAATATGGTTTAGTAACCCTCGATCAGCTAGACCTAATTTACGATTGGCTAGAGGCAGTATAGGGTCTGGACGAATGATTTATTGGTCAAGAGAGGTGTTAGGTGTTAATTCTGACCTCTGATCTGTGAACCCTCACTCACCCATAATCGCAATGCAGGTGAATAGCTAAGCAACCCCGACCTCAGCGAAGGTCGGGGTTATTAAATTACATCAAGCCTATTTGACTGAGAACACCTTGGCCAGTGATTAGTTCAGTTAACAATCCAATGAGAAAACCTAGCATAGCTAGACGACCATTCCAGGTTTCAGCAAAGGAAGTGAAGCCGAGTTTAGATTCTTTGTTTTCCATGGTTTTGGAGTTCCTGTTATATTGTAAAATAGTATTCAAGTCAAGCTGTTGTTATTAAATGTAACTTAAATAAAAAAAGTTTGCAATATTTCTTTATATTTTCTGACTCCTGTTGCATCGAATCTACTTATCTAGTAATTTGTCAAGATTAATTGGGGGACAATTCAGTAAAATTGCTTAATAATGAGAAATAGAGCAGCATATTAGTCCGTGCCTTGATTCAATCCGAAACTCTAGAATTACTTGAATGGCACCGCCTGTGCCAACACTTATCTACCTTTGCAGCTACTAAACTGGGAGCTGTAGCAGCTCATTATCTCAAAATTCCCACTACTAAAGCTGGAAGTCTAGAGCTTTTGGCACAAACACGAGAAGTCTACCAATTAGAATCAACCATAGATAGTGGATTGTCCTTTGAAGGCATTAAAGATATAGGTGAATCCCTAGAAAGAGCAGAACTGGGAGGAATGTTATCGGGTACAGAACTGCTAGAGATCGCTACGACCCTAGCAGGTGTGAGGCGTTTGCGACGGGTAATAGAAGAGCAAGAGGAAATACCAGTTCTGAGAGAATTAGTCTCTCAAGTGCGGACATATCCAGAACTAGAACAAGAAATTTACCGCTGTATCGACGAACAGGGAAAGGTAACAGATCGAGCTAGTCCTAAGCTGGCAGAAATTCGCCGCCAGATGAAAGTAGTGCGGGATAAAATATATCAAATCCTGCAGAGGGTTTTACAACGGCAAAGCGGTGCAGTTCAAGAGCAGGTAATTACTCAAAGGAGCGATCGCTTTGTAATTCCCGTTAAAGCACCACAAAAGGAGGCAATCCCAGGGATTATTCACGATACCTCCAGCACTGGAGCCACCCTTTACATCGAACCCAAATCTATTGTCGAACTAGGAAATAAGTTAAGACAATATCGCCGTCAAGAACAAAGAGAAATAGAAGCTATCCTGCAAGCTTTAACCGAACGAGTAGCAGCAGTTCAAACCGACTTAGAACATTTATTAGCAGTCGCCACCGCCATAGATTTAGCTACCGCTAAAGCTCGTTACAGCTTGTGGTTAGCAGCAAATTCACCCACATTTGTCGACCCCGATGCGGGCGAAATAGTTACCTTGCGACAGTTACGCCATCCTCTGTTAGTTTGGCAGCAGCAACACGAACAAGGAGCAGAAGTAGTCCCGATTAACGTGCAAATACAGCCGCAAATAAGGGTAGTAGCGATCACTGGTCCCAATACAGGCGGTAAGACGGTCACCTTAAAGACGATCGGCTTAGCAGCATTAATGGCAAAAGCTGGTTTATTTGTCCCCGCCAGAGAACCAGTAGAATTGCCTTGGTTTGAAGAAGTATTAGCTGATATCGGTGACGAGCAATCTATAGAGCAGAGTTTATCTACTTTTTCTGGTCACATACGCCGCATTATTCAGATTATTGAAGTATTAAATAGTACCGAAGTAGAGGAGCAGGAAAGACAAAGGGAAGAGGAGAGTATTGCTCAATCCTTAGTTTTACTCGATGAAGTGGGAGCGGGAACAGATCCCGCTGAAGGGAGTGCTTTAGCGATCGCGCTTCTAAAGTATTTGGCAGATCGCAATCGACTGACCATTGCTACTACTCATTATGGCGAACTAAAAGCACTTAAATATCAAGACCAGCGCTTTGAAAATGCCTCAGTGGAATTTGACGATCGCACTCTTTCTCCTACCTATCGCCTGTTGTGGGGAATTCCCGGTCGTTCCAACGCTTTAACTATTGCGCGACGCTTAGGTTTAAAGTCGGAAATTGTCGATCGCGCGCAAGAGGGTATCGGCGAAGCTTCAGAAGATATTAACCAAGTCATTTCCCACTTAGAAGCACAGCGACGAGAACAAGAAACTAAAGCCAAAGAAGCGGGTAAGTTATTAGAACAAGCCGAAAGTTTTTATACAGAAGTATCCGAGAAAGCCTCAAATTTACGAGAAAAAGAAAGAGAGTTGAAGCTTTCTCAAGAAAGGGAAATACAAAAGGCGATCGCCTCTGCTAGAGAAGAAATTGCGCGGGTGATACGCCAGTTGCAACAGGGAGGACAAACGGCACAAAATGCGCAAAAAGCTACAACTGCTCTCCAGGAAATTGCCGATCGCCACCTACCCAAGCCAGAAAAAGCCAAAGCTGCTCGACCGGGTTATAAGCCTCAAGTAGGAGAAAAAGTTAGAATTCCTAGCCTCGGTCAAACCGGAGAAGTGTTGAGTATTGCTGAGGAGGAAGCAGAAGTAACCGTGCGCTTCGGGTTGATGAAGATGACAGTGGCGATAACCGATGTTGAGTCTTTAGATGGGAAGAAAGTAGAAGCACCTCCCAAACACAAAACTACTCGCGTTGCAACATCTAAACCCGCTGCTACACCCAAAACTGTTCCCACAGTGCGAACTTCCCAAAATACAGTCGATCTGCGGGGAAGTCGAGTTGCTAATGCAGAAGTAGACATAGAAAAAGCGATCGCTTCTGCTAGCGCCTGTGGTTCAGGAGTGTTATGGATTATACATGGTAAAGGTACGGGACGCTTGCGTCAGGGAGTACACGAATTCTTAGAGCGACATCCTCAAGTTGAGCGTTTTCAATTAGCGCCGCAGAATGAAGGTGGTGCGGGGGTAACTATTGTTTATTTGATTTAACACTATCTAAACATCATCCGAAATCATTAGATAAATTAAAGCTATTTATTATATTTAATTAAGTTAGCGAGCGCCCCAAAATACCTTCTGTGCTTTTCTAGCTTATTTTCTCACTTTAACTCTTAAATATGCCACCAATAGTTTTAGCTAGCCTATCAACTATCTGATTAATATTTTTTAGCTTATCACCATTTGCACTAAGTTCTTCCACGGGAGCATATAACTCTTTGTAATGATTGTTAAGTATTTGATAAGCTTGAGTAATTTCTTTAAAACGAGCCTCTGCTCTCCTATTTCTAGGGTTGAGATCTGGATGATATCGACGAGCTAATTTCCGATAGGCTGCTTTAATTTCTTCTAAAGAAGCTCCTTGTTTGAGTTTCAGAGTCTTGTAGCTTTTATTAAGATCGACAGGAGAAAATGACATAGTTTAAAATCTTAGTTTTGTTACTGCTCGATTATTAGAAATGAAATTATAACACAAAAATGTGTTTTTTTGAAGATTATTTAATATTTTTTTTTGACTAACTCCATAGTTAAATACAGAAAAACTTGTCACAAGCAAATAATAATATATCTGTAATTTTTCAAGTTCAAATACTCTCAAAAATAAACCATTTTTCCGTTAAAAAAAGCTACAAATAGTGCTGTTAAGATGATTTTTGATTGTTGTTTGTTACTCCCCACACTTCCTACACTCCGCACACTCCCCTCTATCAAGACTAGCAAATTCCTCAAATAAAATTGATATTAATCTTCTGCAACGAGAGCGCCTGTGCGCCAAACTAAAAATATACCTGTCTATTTTTGACATTCATTTATGCAACATAGCATCAACCAGAGCTCGCCTGCTAGAGAGTGGAAAGATTTGTCCATAGCTCAAACACCAAGTATTGATAATTTAAGCAACATAAAAACCCACTTAGATTTAATTATCATCGCTTTAGAATCTTTAGCAGGAATTAGCTCCGAAGCAATGCTACAAGCAGCGAAAAAGTTAAACTTAGACTCAGTAATAGCAGATCGGGTAACACTTTGGCGCTTGCGTCAATCTAATCCGCAGCGTAAGAGTTCCGGAGGAAGGAAAAAACTAGATGTAGAAGAAGCGCGATCGTTAGTTCTGATCGTTTGCTACCTCGCCAAACAACATCAGGAACTGATCCGCCGTGCTTGCTTGCTGCTCGAACAAACGATCCAACAAAACCAACCACCCCACCGCAGCGGATTATTAGGAGATTATCTCGATGCTTTTAGTAATACCTACCAAGAACGAATGGAGGAAGCAGAACCTTTATCCACAGATATTCTCTACCAACTCGCATTAAAATTATTAATTGACTTAATATTCTATAGCAGTGCTCAAGGTCATCGCCGTTTGTGGCTAGCGCTTCTCGATTATTCTAAATAATCAATTCTAACTACTATGTTATCTGTTATCCGACGCTATACGCCTCCCACTTGCACCCTAGAGATTAAAGTAAAAAATTCCCCTCTATCTCGTTGGCTGCGCCGTCCCTCACTTAAGCAATTCCGCTTTGAGTTGCGTTTTGACGATCCTAGAAAGGCGCAAGACAAACCAGTGACAATATCAGGCGATCGCGCTCAACTAGAACAGCTCGCAGATATGGTCAACACCTACGTACAAGAATTTCTTGCCCTCCCAGCCAACAGTTTATCCTTAACAGGGGGAAGCGCGAAGGCTATTTCTAGCTCAAATTTTCAGGAAATAAGCGCCGCTTCTACATCTACTCCCTCATTAAAACCAAGAGGGTTGGTCGCTCACGAACTATTTTTCGGCTCCTTAGCAACAGAAACATCAGGACAAGTAATTAAACTAAGTGCCTTACAATTATTCGACCTAACCACAGCTTTAGATGAATGCACTGCAGATCTAGCGACATTACCACAAGGTGCGCCGCGCTCGGCGCCAGCAGCTTTGAACACTAGTGGCTCTCTTCGAGATCGCTTCGCAACTCTCAAAACTGTTCCCGTTTGGTCAGCTGCAATAGCTTCATTGCTGTTGATGGCAGTAGGAATAATTGTTCTAGGAGTGGGAATAATTAAACAGCGTAGTCTTCAAACCTCACCTCTAGCTTCTAATCAAGAGCAAGACTCCGACTCCAAGGAAAGAAAAACTATAGATGTTTTGCCGCCAGTTGCACCCCAATCTAGCAGCACAGCAAAACCATCTCTCAAGGTACCATCTTCTCTATCTTCTCAAGCAAATTTGCCACCGCCACCACCCGTAGAACCGCCTCAACTTTCAACTAGAATTACCGATAAATCAGAGCGAAAGGCTATTTCTGTTGCTCCCAACTCCCCCAAAAAAACTTCACCTAGCTTATCACCTCTTGCTAATTCCGATCCTGCTAGCACTAAAACCAGATCCTCATCCCCCAGTTCCTCTAGGATTGTTACTAAATTGCCCAGTCTGCCTCCACTTCTACCTGAGTCCTCTACTTCTTTACAGAAGAGAGAACAGGCTCCTGTGCCTACTGTCTCTGATTCTCTTGCTTCGGGGAATTTGAATCAGTCTGAGAGCAATTCTACTACTGCCCTCAACAATATTCCTCAGCTAGCAGAAGTGCAACAGTACTTAAAGCAGCGATGGAACCCACCCGAAGACTTAAGCAGAACCTTGCAATATCGTTTAATAATCAATCCTAATGGCTCAATTGAACGCATTATTCCCTTAGGAGATGCCTCTAAAATTTATCTAGACCGCACGGGTATACCCCTCAAAGGCGAACAATTTGTTTCTATACTTGAAAAAAAACAGCAGCTGAAGATCCGCGTACTTCTAGCTCCAGAAGGTATCGTACAAACCTTCTTAGAATAAGGTGGACGGCGGAAGTTGCTTGATCGAGACTTTGTTTTAGGAACCGAGAATAATGACTATTGTGTATCTGCAAACTCAATATGTAAATACTTTATAGAAAAAATAGAACTTCTGTGTAAAGGAAAAAGATTAACTCGAAGTAATAATCATGTGCAGACATTTCCTAGATAATCGAGAGTGTATTGATTAATGGAAAACAGAATCATGAATATCCTGCTAGTAGAAGACGATGAAGTTGAGGTAATGAAAGTTAAGCGAGCATTTAAGAAAAACAAAATTAATAATCCTCTCTACCTTGCTAGCAATGGCTTAGAAGCTTTAGAAATGTTGCGCACTCAGAACCAGCAACCCCCTATAGTACCGCCTCAGCGTCGTTTAATTTTGCTCGACCTGAATATGCCTAAAATGAATGGATTGGAATTTTTGCAGGAATTACGCCAAGATTGCGAACTTAAGGCAACTCCAGTAATTGTCTTGACTACTTCTGATGAAGATAAAGATAAAGTAGAAGCTTACAATCTTAATGTTGCTGGTTACATTCTCAAACCAGTCGATTTTTCCATATTTGCTGAAGCAATTGCCACTCTCAATAAATATTGGGCACTTTCGGAAATGCCCTGAGAAAATAATTGGAGATCGTTAATTAATTAAGAGAATTTTTCCTATGGAACATAAGCTAAAGATTCTGGTTGTTGATGACGATCTGGTAGACAGAATAGCGGTGCGTCGTTCTCTCAAAAAAGCAGGCTTACAGGTTGACATAACTGAAGCTTATGATTGTGCTAGCGCGATCGCCACCCTCCAAAATAACAACTTTGACTGTATTTTCCTAGATTATCGCTTGCCGGACGAAGATGGATTGAGGTTGGTTCAGAAGTTACAGACAATCGGAGTCGAAGCTCCTTTGATCGTACTAACGGGTCAGGGAGACGAACAAATAGCTGTAGAACTTATGAAGGCTGGTGCTTCTGACTATCTTTCTAAGTCTAAAGTTTCTCCAGCAACCCTCTCCCATATCATGCAAAATGCTATTCGCCTCCGCAAAGCGGAAATGGAAGCAGAACTAGCTACCCAAAAGTTGCGAGAAACTAACGAACTCCTGATTCACCAAAACCAAGAGCTGGAAAAACAAAGAAAACAAATTGAACTACAAAATCAAAAACTCAAAGAAGTATCTCGACTAAAGTCAGAATTTTTAGCGATCATGTCCCATGAATTGCGAACTCCCATGAACGCGGTTATGGGTTTTTCTCAAATGTTAATGCTTCAACGTCACGGCTCTCTATCAAGCAAGCAAAAAGAAATGGTGGAGCGCATCTTCAACAATGGTCAAAATTTACTGACACTGCTCAATGAGGTATTAGACTTTTCCAAAATTGAGTCGGGTAACTTACACTTGTATCCCGAAGAATTCGATTTAGCTGCCTTAGCAACTATTACTACTGAAGAACTGCGCTCCTTAGCAATGGCAAAAAACCTAACTTTACAGGTGCGTACCCAACTAGATAATCCTTTAGTGATTAACGATCGAGCTTGCGTGCGGCGGATATTAGTCAATCTCATCTCCAATGCGATTAAGTTTACCGATCGAGGCGGAGTCTGGGTAGAAGTAATAACAATATCGCCACAGGGATTAGCGTACTTGCAAGAGGAGAGATATGCGGTGCGGATCTCTATTCAGGATACTGGCATAGGTATTTCCGAAGAAAATTTGCGCAACATCTTTGAAGCCTTTCGACAAGCAGATCAAAGCATTACCCGGCGACATTCTGGTACGGGTTTAGGACTGGCAATTACCGATTCTTTAGTCAAGATGATGAAAGGTAGAATTAAGGTAGAAAGTAAGCTAGGAGAGGGATCTATCTTTCACGTTGACTTACCTCGTCAGATAGAGCGGTAATAGAGCGATCGCTTCATAAAAGAGACTGCTGGTCAAATTCCCAAGCAGCAGTAAAGAAATCTTGCTCGCACAATAAAGCATAGCGATAGGTCGATCGCGCCAAATCGAGAGCGGCTGCATAGCGATCAACTAAACTCTCTAATTTTTGCGCCAACTCCTCGAACTCCTTGCTACTGTAAGTAGAAATCCATTCCGCATATTGATGGTCTGGAATTCCTGCCAGTACTAGTTTTTGTCCTAAAAAGGCATATAAGCGCATACAGGGACTCATCGCCACCGCAATCAAACCCAGATCCCTTCCCCACGCAGTAGCCAGCAAAAAATCTGTGTAGCGGCGAGTTGCTGGTGCTGCTTTAATCTTGCTTAAGTTTATCCCCCACTTTGCTGCATAGCCTTGATGAAGGTGAAGTTCTGCTAAAACACCAGCCGCTAAGCTATGAAAAATACTAAATCCCTCCCAGTCAGAAGTTTTAGCTGCAGCAATGCTGTAAGCACGAGCAAAGGCTTCTAAGAAAAAGGCATCTTGACCCAAATAGAAAATAAAACATTCTCGATTCAGAGTACCTGTGGCAATTCCTTGGACAAAAGGATGTTCGAGCAAAGCTTGGGCAATATCTTGATTGCTTTGCCATAAATCTCCACTAATTCTCATCAATGTCATACTAAAATAAACCAAGAATCTGCACCTATGGGTGATCGCAGAGTATCAAAATAGGAATTGTAATGCCAGCGAGGCAACTGAGCTAAAAATTTTACCGATGTCCATACCTTCTCCTTTTTTGTTTTCCTCAGCATTTTTACGAGCTAATTCCATGTTTTCCATAAAATTAGTCGATGCTACATAGCCACTCTCATTCTTCTGAGCTTTAAAGAGTTCAGCTGCTTTGCGAGCATCTTTATTAGCTTTTGGTTCATTGCCCAAACGGTAGAAAGTCAGCGCTCTAGCTAAGTAAGCCGGAGCATACTTGGAGTCAACGGTGATGGCACGATCAAAATTTTCTAGAGCAGCTGGGAAGTTTGATTGTCGCGCTTCAGCTAGACCCCATTTGTGGAATTGTTCCGCTGTCGCAGCGCGAGCGGGGATGCCCATTGTCCCCTCTACGTAAGCATTCTCTAGACTAGTATCAGTTAAATTAGCATTAAAAAGATAGGCACTTCTCAGGTCTGTGCCAGTTAAATTAGCACCAGTTAAATTAGCACCAGTTAAATTAGCACCGTGCAGGGAAGTACCAGTAAGATTTGCCCCACTGAGATCTGCGCCTGCGAGATTAGCTCTACTAAGATTAGCCTGAGTTAAATTAGCACCTTTCAGGTTAGCTCCAGACAAATTTAGCATCACTAAACCCGTCCCCATTAGCTCGCAATTAGGACACTGCTTAGTAGCGAGCAGTTGGTTTAAGTGTTTGAGGTTTTCTGCTTGAGCTGGAGCAGATAAGCTGATAGTTGTCAGCACTGCGATAGAAGCAAATATTTTCAGTCTCATAGTAAGCTGTTAGGAATCACCGTCGCTTGAGCGCGGCGAGGAGGTCAAAGTTATTAAATGTGTAACCAAGTGACTGGGCTCAAAGGTGAACTCTAAAATGGCAGTATCAATCGATCGCTTTCATCCCACCCTTGATTCAGACAATTGAAATGGGTATTTCTTACTCCTATCATTAAAACTTTAATTTGCCTAATGAGGCAAATACTAGCTGTCTGCAACCCAATTTTGTTTAGAATTGAAATAATAATTAACACTTGAGAAGTTATATGAGCGCTAACGTCGAAATCTACACTTGGAGTACTTGTCCTTTTTGCATCCGTGCTAAAGCATTGTTAACTAAAAAAGGAGTTCAGTTTACCGAATATTGTATAGATGGGGATGAAGAAGCTAGAGATAAGATGGCTCAAAGAGCCAATGGACGTAGAAGCTTGCCTCAAATCTTTATCAACGACCAGCACATTGGCGGTTGTGACGATCTGCATAGCTTAGAGTTCAACAATCAGCTCGATTTAGTTTTGCAAAGCCGCGCTGCTTAGTACGAGTTAAGTGAGAGGGGGGAGTGTGGGAAGTGTGGGGAGTATGGAGAAGTAATTTTATCTCCCTTGTTTCCCTTCGAAAAAGGATATTACATTCTGACTTCTGCCCTCTGCCTCCTGCCTTGTCTTAACGATAACTTTTATTTTTGTTCAGGTACTTAGAAGCGCTCGCCAGCAATAACGGCAACTCTATTTTCCCCCAAATCGTTCCATCCTAGCTCAAATCGGAAGAAGCCGAATGAACTCAGGAGGCGTAAGCCAAAACCGTAACCATAACCGTCGCCAGGTTTGTCCCGCACTACGGCTGGCTCACCAATCACCTCAGTTGCAGTCCCTAAATCGGTTGCATAGTCAAAAAATAGGTTTCCCTGTACGTCAAAATTCTCGCCGATCGCCCCAAAGGAAAAAAGTGGCACGCGATACTCTACAGATGCCAGGAAAAAACTGCTGCCAGTAGAAACACCGCCCTTTTCGTAGCCGCGAACCGAGTCGCCACCACCGAGGTTATAGGCATCATAGGGTGGTACGTCACCCAGCATCGTTCCCGACTGCAAATTGATAGTGAAAAAGTCAGGTTTTTCACTAGAACCCAATAGTTTAATTGGGATAAATTGCGCGAAATTCAGATTAAAGCGAGTAAAAGCAATCTGTGCATCTCCGAGAGGTATAGATTGATCAATTCCGAATCGTATCCGGGTACCGCTGCTGGGATTCCTGCGATCGTTCAAGTCTTGATAGATCATATTCAGGTTCACCGTCCACAAAAGATCCTGTCCGTCATCACTGACAGTAAGCTGATTGCCCTCAGAATCTTCTGGGAAAATATCTGAGGAGAAAAAACCATCTCGGACAGAAACTACCTGATAGCTAGAACCAAAAGCTCCTTCCAGACCAGGTACAAGGGATTGGGAATATTCAATTCCACCCCCAATACGGTTAACCCAAGGTTTTTCCCCGTTGGGCAAACTTACTAGTCGCTCCCCCTTCTCAAAGGCAGGGTTACGAGATTGTGTATTGACTAGATTAGCAGCAAAAATTCCGGGTACAGATTCGGGTTGAATGGCGTATTCTAGGTCGAGGCCGAAAGTGTTTGGATCTCCTCCTGACTCCAAAAGCATCCTTTGATTGTTATTTATCCTCCAGCGCAAATAACCCGCAATTGGAAAAATATCAAATCGATCAGAACCCGGTAAGACTACAGGTTCGCGAGTCAACCCTTTCAAGACAGTCGGTTCTGATTGCAATGTGCCCAAACCAAACAGGAAAGGTTGCTCGGTATCACCGAAACCCAAATTAACTTGTCCTCTCTGCGGTCCCTCTCGGGGTTGATTTGCTGTTTGCTGTTGGGAGTCAGTGGAAGATTGTGCCAGAGGACTGAGATCGACAGCACGGGTAGAGAATGACTCGAGAAGTGGAAATTTTTCTGGAGACAAGACGATCGTAGAATCTTTAGGGGAGGCTGGGGCTGAACTTAACAGGGCCTGTCCCCAGACAGTCGGTGCCCACAGCAGGCTTACCGAAGAAGTTGTTAAGATTAAAGTTAATTTTCTCACCACCACAGACTAAATTAAGATAAATTTTTTCTAAGAGCTTTGATGATTACCGCAGTTGGAAAGCTCTGTCGCTTTATTAGAGTTTAGATTATAATAGCGATTTTATTTGATTCGTAAATTCAATACACTTCTTGCAGAAGTCGCAAGAAACAGTGAACAAGAATTAAGACAAACACGATCGGAAAAATACTTTTGCAACAGGTCTAATGATAAAATTTCACCGATAACGCATAGAGCAGTTATGCGATCTAGGAGAAACAAAATTGTTTGCTTTTAGGGATGAGAAAATCCCTCACTAGAGTATAGTTGCCAAAGTTGATCGCAAAATTTAAAGGAAATAGGGCGTGAAATTTGCATTCATAATTGACCCTCTATCGCAGCTCGATCCTGGTCACGACACCAGCGTAGCCTTTCTAGAAGCGG
>JBFRWL010000618.1:0-3940 GCA_051439565.1 Prochloraceae cyanobacterium | reverse complement strand
GGCTTCGATTTGCTCGACGGCATTCTCAATACTCTGATTAGCCCGATGAGAAAGGTGATGCCCACCTAGAAAGTTTTGACCCGCGACCTTGACCCACCAAGATTGAGGATAACGGCCATAAACAGAGTTGGTGAGAGCCAGCAATGAGCAGGGATGCCAGGAATGTCCATATCCGGGAGCCGACGAGCCGCCTGTCTCCATACCACAAGCTTCTAGGGAGCTGACCTTCACTTGAGCAGTTTTCATCCAGCAAGCATGGACAAAAATAGCATAATCAGCTTTGGCTAACTTGGCGGATAGTTCTGGGGTTAGTTGTTCGACCGCACAAACCTCAACGTTTTCAAACCCTAAAGCTTTAATCAAGGCGGTTACTTCAGAAGCGATGGCATCGTCACCATGAGTTGGATGCCCATAGCCAATGATAAGTAAGGAGGGGACTTGATCGGATTGGGAGACGATATCAGGTTCAAATACAGTTGAATGAGTTTTCATTAGAGTAATCATGGTCATAATCCTCCTTAGTTTAGGTAACTGGGTTCACAGGCTTCGTCCTTGCGGCTATGGGTTTAAGCAAGTAAGTTTTCTGAATGTTTAAGAATTATTCCAGCTACTAAGATTAGGATTTCTCTTCATTTTATCCTGGCATTTCTTGACATTGTTGGGATTGTGAATAAGCGACTGTTGCGGTCCCCTCATATGACATCGCGCCATGAGGAGTAACAAGATAAGGTTTTCCTTTAAAGGTTATGTATCTGCTTGTTTCCTTCGCTTTACAGTCCTGTATAGCCCGATTAACTTTTTCTCTTGAATCGTTTATTGCTGATTGTGGCGCAGACATCTTGGTACGAGAGTCGTAAAAGGTTTTCATAACTCGCACCTCCTTGAGCTATTAAATATGACCTTATATTTATATTTTATCTTTAGTGGTGCCGTGAAAGTCAATGGCTTTAAGCAATTGAAACACTTTATTTAGTAATGGTTGGCTAAATAAAAAACGGGAGAAATTTTCTGCAACAAGAGAATGAGTAGATGCCAGAACCAACCAGCTTTTGTGACTTAATGGCTCGAAATTGTCTCCCCTAAAGAAACTGGTTTGTTCAGCTATATTTAACAAAACCAGTATTTGGTTCTCCTTATCCTCACGAAGATAGGCAAGAACAGAAGGCTCTTCTCCTAATAGGGTTAATTTTCCCCTTCTCAGGCCAGACCAATTTTTGCGTAAAGCGATCAGTTTTTTGTAGTAGTTAAGAATTGAATTGGAGTTGGCTAGCTGGGTTTTGACATTTCGCTGCACGAAATCTGGATTCAACTTGAGCCAGGGTGAGACTTGGCTAAAACCAGCATTTTTCGAGTCATCCCATTGCATAGGCGTGCGGGCACCATCTCGTCCCTTATAATCGGGCCACTCTAATTTTCCTCTGGGGTCTTGGACTTCATCCATGGTTTCTGGGGAGCGGTCGCGCATTCCTATTTCTTCCCCGTAATAAATAAAAGGAGCGCCTCGCAAGGTCAATAACATGGTGGCCAGGAGTTTGGCTACTGCTTCGGAATTATCAGGAGAAGCATATCGAGTTGTCGCTCTGGGTAAATCATGGTTACTCAAAACTGTAGTGGTGGGATAGTGACTCAGATATTTCTCTGCATGGGCGATTACCTGTCTGAAGGAAGCTGCCGATAATTTCTCAATGTTACTGAGAAAGAAATTGAACGGCAGTTGAATTTCATCTAAGTGGTCTCCATAATAAGGGACTAAATCTTGGACGGTGGGGACAAAAACCTCACCAATCAGCAGCGGTTCTTCATCTCCCTTGTCACTGAGATGCTGGCGTAAGTCTTTGATCACATCGTGATTTTCTGGAAGGTTGATTGTGTAAATGGGGAACTGCTTAATGGACAACACTTGCTTTAAATAGAATGGCACTTCATCGATTACCGGATTATCTCGTAGTGCCTCATCTTCAAACAAAAAGTTAATGGTATCTAATAGGAAGCCTTTCACCCCTTTATCCAACCAGAAGTCGAGAACTTCAAACATGGCCTTTTTCACAGCAGGATTTCGCCAGTTGAGCTCGGGTTGCTGTCGATAAAAAAAGTGATAGTAGTATTGGCCACTCTTCTGGTCAAATGTCCAGCTAGATTTTTCAAAACCTGCCCAGTTGTTAGGAGGTCCTCCATTTTCGGCGGGCTCCCTCCAAATGTACCAGTCTCGTTTAGGTGAATGGCGAGATGACCGGGAATCGATGAAGAAGGGATGCTGATCTGAGGTATGGTTGAGGACTAGATCGATAATAATTTTGAGCTGACGTTTTTCTGCTTCTTGGACTAATTTTTCAAAGTCAGCCATTGTCCCCAACTGGGGGTCAATATCAAAGTAGTCCAGAATATCGTAGCCACCATCAACTTGCGGCGACGGATAGAAAGGGGTAGTCCAAAGCCCTTCGAATCCAAGGGATTGTAAATAATCTAGACGCTGGATTATCCCCCTTAAATCGCCAATTCCATCACCATTTGAATCCTGAAAACTGCGAATATAGATTTGGTAAAATACAGAACCTTCCCACCAAGGTTCAGTGTCGAATGCCATGTCTTTTTTCTGCCAGTGACAAATACTCTTCTTCTAATTCGGTTAGGTCACCAACATTTCTGCGGCTAATACCCTGAATCACATCTACCACAACCGATTCAGGCTCACAATCCATTAAATTCGCCATCCGGTTGACAATTTGCTCAGCCAGCTTACGCTCACTCTGGTCTACTTCAATTGGCTTTAAGTTGTCCCCTCTCATACCTGTACGCACCCCCTGATAAAACAAAAAATCACAATAATTGCGGTTATCATAAATTTTAACGACGATGCCCCAAAATCCATTGAAAGCTCGGATTTCCTCATCTTTGCTACTTATCCAGCACACATCTCCAACTGCATAAGGAAAGGATTCATCGTGCTGTGGAGCTGCCTTCTTGGTAGCTAGTTCAACTATTTGTTTTCCTGTTTTGCCTCGCTTAAAGGCTTGTTTTAAGGCTTCTGGGTTAGATTCGGCTAATCCTGCTAGCTTCTTGATGTCTCGTTTGCTAATTCTGATTTGACGAGAGAGAATTTTTTGTTTAGTTTCATCCCCTACGGCAGAAGCAAGCGTATCAAGTGTAGACGCATAGCTACCATCATTTTTGATTGTGCGAGAGCCAACTTTATTTTCCTCGGCTAATATATCTGCAGTTTTTTGTTGGGGGCAAAAGTTGCCCCCAATTAATTCTTTGGTCCCTGCCCGTCCTTTAGGGTTAGTAACTTTGGCTTTGAGCAAATTATATCTTTTGCCACGAAGATAGGAAACTTGCTCTGGCAAAAGATTACGCCTTGCCAATTGGTTCTCGATCATCCAGGAGAGCGCGGCTTCCCTGTCCGGCATTTCAAGTTCGACTATCTGGTAAGGGATGTTATGTTTGTGACACAGAGATCGCCTATTATGTCCGTCGAGAAGGATTCTTTCAATTGTGCCATCAGCTCTGATTCGTTTCCAGACAATGAGAGCATCTCTGCAACCATATTGCAATAAGTTCTTTTCGAGTTGATGATATTCTGCCTGTTTGCGTAAAGGGATCAGACTCTGGAATTCTGGGTCAATTATTATTTCTGGGGATATGGTGGGCAGATGTGGTTCGCCACTGGAAACAATTTCAACAGATACAGATGGCACATTTTCTGATGATTTCTCCGGTAATGCAGGGAGCGGTTTTGTACTTACCGCTTTGACAGAGCTAAAGGAAGAAGTCTCATTATTGATCGCCTGTGAAGCGCTCGCCTTCGGTGCGCTTTCAGCAACCGTCTCCAAATACTCTTCCCAAATAGTTATGAGCCGTCCATCATCTAATCGGACTTTGACTTGATATTGGTTAGCTACCAATTCTGGTTTACTTTCGACAAACCCAGTCGCTCCTATTT
>JBFRWL010000617.1:0-22298 GCA_051439565.1 Prochloraceae cyanobacterium | reverse complement strand
TGCCCCAAACGTTTAGGAATAATTTTACTTGAGGCTGATTTAGTTTCTGTTGCTCAGATTGAGGTGGCTTTACACGATCAAGTTCATAGCCCTAATATACGTTTAGGCGAAATTCTAGCAATCAGAGGCTGGATTAAACAAGAAACTGCTGATTTTTTCGCACAAAATTGGCCTAATCTGATTAAACAGAAATCTAGACAACGATTAGGTTGGTATTTACAACAGGCTGCATTGTTAAAGGAAGAAAATATCAAAAAAATTTTAGACGAGCAAAGAGTCACAGGGATTCGCTTTGGGACAGTGGCTGTTCTCCAGGGCATTCTCAAATCGACAACCTTAGATTTTTTCTTGATGTACTTGTTTCCTAAAGAATTTAAAGTATCGCCCTGTCAAAATCTACATGGCTTGAAGAAAAACAAACAGCTTCCATCCAGAAACTCTAAGCTAAAATATTTTAATAATCACACTGATTTAGCGGTGTACGATTCAGAACCAGAGGTTGGTGAAATCAAATGGATTGATTAGCAAGGCTTATCTAGTAAGTAGAGGGCAGAAGGCAGAAGGAAAAATATATATAAAGGTAAATCAAAGATAATCCAGGAATTGTTCGGGAACTACGCGCAATTCTCCCGATCGACATCGATCGAGCTTTACCCAGAGAGCAGTTTTTTGCCGCTCGCCTTCATTAAAGGTTATTTGCTCTAATTGATAAAATTTGGGGTCAACAAAGTCACATTGATAAAGTTGAATAATTTCGTGTCCTGGGTTGCCATTATAGACAAAAATATTTTCCATACATCCTAAGTATTTGATGTTAGTAACTTCGGCATTAATTTCTTCCTCAAATTCCCTTTTGAGAGCTTCGAGACTAGTTTCGCCAAAGTCAACTCCTCCACCCATAGCGCGATAAAAAATTTGTTGCTTGACCGGATCGAAACCTTGGGAAATAAACAGGCGATCGTCATCTCTAATTATTCCTAGTGCTAGGACGCGAATTTTTCCTTGTGAATAGCCCATTCTTTCTAAACGTAATAAGATTAATTTGCTGCAAACAGAGAGCGACTTTGTCGATCGATTGGCCAATCTTCATTTTGACCGCCAATAATTAACCGATCGATTTGAACGTATTCTTTGCTTAGTTGACTCAAAGCATTAATTAAAACATCTAGGGCGATCGCATCGCTAGTTCCCAGGTCAACCCAACAGCGTGCCCAAGTACCTTGATACTGAAAATCAGATATATTGTGCATCGGTGCCATAAGGGCTTGACTTGCTGTTTGAGTATCGTATTCCATATAACTAATATCAACACCCATATCCTGAACCTGAAGATTCTCGGCATTAAATCCTCCCAATTTGCCCAGGTAAAACCATGAATTGAAAACCTCTTCAATATATTGTTGTTCCATGGGAGAGGGGGCAGTTTCAAACTCCAGCCAAATCCAGAGGTCAAAAGGATTAAATTCGCGGAACTGTACTTCCATAGTTTAATGCAGCAAGCTTTCAATACTTACAGTAGCGCAGGAAGCAATTATTTACTAAACTTAATAGTAAAAAACTGTGAACACTCAGCAACTAACACCGAAAAGCACGCTAGAAAAACTATCCTGGACTTGGCAAGGTCGCGAAATTAAATACACTGTCGCAGGAGTTGGACAACCATTACTATTAGTCCACGGCTTCGGGGCTTCGATCGGACATTGGCAAAAAAACATTCCCGTACTGGCACAAAAGGGCTACCAAGTGTTTGCTCTCGATCTGCTAGGATTTGGCGGTTCGGACAAACCCCCTGTAGATTACTCTCTAGATCTGTGGCAGGAACAAATCAAAGATTTCTGGTCGGTTCATATTAACCAACCAACTGTCTTTGTTGGTAACTCGATTGGCGCTTTACTTAGCTTAATGGCAACTGCTAATTTTCCAGAGATGGCTGCGGGTGGGGTGTTAATTAACTGTGCAGGCGGACTAAATCATCGCCCTGACGAGTTAAATCTTCCCCTGCGGTTAGTGATGGGTGCTTTTACTAAGTTAGTGAGTTCTCCGATTACAGGTAAGTTTATCTTTAATAACGTTCGTCGAAAACATCAGATTCGCCGCACTCTCTACCAAGTTTATCGCGATCGCCAAGCCGTCACCGACGAACTGGTAGATATGCTGTACGAACCTTCTTGCCATCCAGGGGCGCATCAAGTATTTGCCTCTGTAATAACTGCACCAGCAGGACCTAAGCCAAATGAATTACTCGAGAGGTTGCAGCTTCCTTTACTAGTTCTCTGGGGAGAAGAGGACCCTTGGACACCAATTAAAGGTGCAAAGATTTATCAAGAATTAGCTGCCACTAACAGAGATATCGAATTCTATCCTATTCCCAATGCTGGTCATTGCCCTCACGACGAAAAACCAGAGATGGTAAATGAGTTTATTTTGAACTGGTTAGAGAAAGTCAAAAACTAAATCTTAATCGATCTTCTGCCCTCTGCTTTTTTGAACTGATTGGTGCAAAATCAGACGGTTACCAGCAGGATCGTAGGCGTAGATTTCTCTACCGTGAGAAGCGGCGATAATTTCTCCTAGCGGCGGATATCCTATCTGACTTAGGTGAGAGATCGCTGCTTCTAAATCTTCTACTTCTATACACAAACTCATTCCACTACCAGCAGAGTTAGCAAACTCTGACTGGTGATTTTTTTTGGGCTGAAAAATTCCCAAACGCAGCCCATTTAACTTAAATTCAGCGTAAACATTGGGGATAAAAGGGTCTGGTTGCTGTCCTAACAGTTGGCAATAAAACTCTACCAAAGTACTTATCTCACTCCCTGCCAAGGTAACAAATGCATCAGCACACTCTAAACTCATCTCAGCCTGCTATTTCTTCCTGTTAGTTTTAGCTATTAAGTAGGTGAGCATAAATAAATATAGAAACCAAATGAGAAGTTAACTCCTTCTCTCTCCCACACTCCCCACACTCCCCCCACCTCTCTCTCAACCATTTTCTAAACTTCTGACCCCTGACCCCTGATCCCTGACCCCTCATCCCCTCTCCCCGTCATCATCTGTAGTATTAATCTGGCAGAGTCAAAATTTCTACTCCATCTTGAGTCACGGCAATGGTATGTTCGAACTGGGCTGAGAGTTTGCTATCTTTAGTTATCGCCGTCCAGCCGTCTTCGAGGACTACAGCTTCCCAAGTACCTTCATTAATCATTGGTTCGATAGTAAAAACCATTCCCGATCGCAGGCGCTTGCCTTTACCTCGCATACCATAGTGAGGAATTTGGGGTGCAGTGTGAAAGATGCGGTTAATACCGTGTCCGACAAAATCCCGTACTACCGAAAAGCCATGTGCTTCAGCATATTCTTGAATTTCAGCCCCAATATCGCCGATACGGGCCCCAGGTTTAACTGCACCAATACCTCTTCTGAGGCATTCCTCGGTAACTTCCACTAACTTTTTAGCAAGAGGAGAAGGAGTGCCAACGAAAAATGTTTTGGAAGTATCCCCGTGGTAGCCATCGAGAATCGGGGTAACGTCAATATTGATAATATCTCCATCCTTGAGGATTTGATCGGCATTAGGAATGCCGTGGCATACTACCTCATTGATACTGGTACAGATAGACTTGGGAAAGCCATGATAGCCTAGAGGGGCACTTTTCGCTCCATGTGCTTGAGTCCAGCGTTCGGCTTCATCGTTAATTTCCAGGGTGCTGACTCCTGGCTGAACCATTGGCGCAAGATGGTCTAAGAGTTCTGCTGCTAACCGTCCCGCCTGACGCATTTTTTCTATTTCTCTTTTTGAGAGGAGAGTAATTGTTTCGCTTCCCATTAGTTATAATTACCTACTTATTCTAATGTTTCCAGACTTTCCGGTGCTGTTATGAGCATAAAAATATGAGATTTTCGAGAAAATTTAATGAGTTTTATATGAGTTTTATGTCTTTGTTTCATATATGAATTTAGTTACACTTGTTAGTTATTAGTCAACAGCTAAGACCAGAATCAGTCGAGCAACAAACAAGCGATCGCGCTGATTTGACTGTAGCGATCGCCACAATTGCAAGCAACCTTTAAGTTATCATGCTTAGATTCTACAACCGATCCACTTGCGATCGCAAAGACCAAATCGTCTCTATCATTGATTGGCGCTATATCGTACATTTATACTATAAACCAATCATGAATGTGCCACTTGAACAAATCGAGATCAAACATTTATGTGTCGATCATGATAATTGTCTAGCTACAATAGTCTGGGATGGTTACTTGGATATGTGTACAATACGAGTCGATCTAGATGAAATATTAGAAGATAAGTAGATAGGTCAAATTAATTAGAGAATGTTTGATAGAGGGAACGGGGAACAGGGAATAGGCAACAAAAGAGAAATCCCCGTTTTGATTTTATATTTATTTATGCCCATCTACTTAATTAGCTAGTAACCTGACTTTATTATTCAGCGATCGCTAGCTATAATAAGCTGTCAAGCATTTAATTTGGTAGCCCTCCTCTGACGGGGTGACGGGGGGGACGGGGAGACAAGGGGGATAAAATTACTTCCCACACCTCTCTCTCAACCATTTTCTAATTAATTTGACCTACCTACTTAGATGCAGATTAGCTTAATTTATTAGATGTTCAAAATCCATAGAAAAAGTGAATTAATACCAATGAAATATATTTTTTTCTGGGGTCTGATCCTATTATTTTTTATCTTTAATACATCAATAAGTCTAGCCAAATATCCCCCACACTTGTCAGCACAAATTGTTGAAAGTAATTTAATAAATTGTTTTCCAGAAAATCTAACTGCTAAAGGAAAACCTGTCTGTTGTGAAACCTCAGCAGTTGTTTATGCAGGAGGCAATTTCGTCTTTGGCAGCGATAAGCCAATACCGGGTAATGATCGTTCTGCGGTGTTTTCTCTGGACTATGATCAGCAAGATCTCGACCTTAAATCTCTTAATTATTTGACTGCTACGAGATTTTTAAATGCGATCAAATACGAAGATTTTACTTTAACACCAGACGGCAAATATATCATGGCGACTACGGGATTTGATCGCGTTGCTCCTGATTCAAATAAATTAGATAACTATAACGATCTACTATTCTGGTCTATCGACAATCCAGAAGCAGTAAAAATTGTTTCCCCATCTACTAATAATGGTGTCGAGAGTTCGGTTACTTTGCGACAAAAACTATCTGATGCTATAAAAAGCGATAAGTTCCCTGAAGGGATTCCCTATTTTAAAGTAGAAGGATTAGCAGCTATTCCAGACAATAAATTACTATTTGGCATTCGAGAAATTGGTTCGAGTTATGAAGATTTTGATTATGTAATTAAGATCGTTGCCGCGTCCTATTCTATCGAAAATGAGGAATTAAAATTAGCAAATGACTTTAAACTTATCTACGATTACAATCGAGCAAGCGAACTAGAATTAGGACATTCGATCGCTCTATCCAGTCTTGAATACGATCCCTATGGCGATCGGCTATATATGCTAACTTCTTTTGAAGAAGGGGATAGCGATCAAGATATAGGCGGTTTTCTCTGGACATTGTCTCTTGAGGATCTTCAGACAGGTAAAGAACCAACGCTGGTATTCGATCAAGAAGTTGATTCAACTCCCTTAGAATTTGTTCACAAACCTGAAGGGATAGCTGTTATCGGAAGCAATCGAGTTCTTGTCATTCACGATGACGATCGTGTTTTAGGAGATACTAAATTTCACCGACAAGCAAATCAAGCTGCCTATAATATTGTTGAATTTACTCCTTAAATAGGGAGAGGGGGAGTGTGGGGAGATAGGGAAGACAAGGGGGAGAAACAAACAGCAATCAGCCATCATCTATTAGCAATCAAAAATCAACAATCAGCTAACACCTCTTGCTGTAAATATTCAACTGCAAATCAGATCAAACCTCAACCGTTACCCCTCTCCAAAAGGCAATGTGGTCTTTAATATTTTGCGCTTTCTCTTTAGGATTGGGATAGTACCAGGCAGCATCTTTATTTTCTTTGCCATCGACTACGATGGTATAGTAGCTGGCTTGACCTTTCCAGGGGCAAGTAGTATGAGTACTGCTTGGTTGAAAGTACTCTTGGTTAATTGAGTCTGGGGGAAAGTATTGGTTACCTTCCACTACTTCGCACTTGTCACTTTCGGCTAAAACAGAACCATTCCAGATTGCTTTCGGCATTTTACTCTAGTCGATAACTCTCTAATTGATTATGTACCAGTGGCAGTCCCTAGAACAAGCTTTAAAACACTTCTTTGGTTACGACAGCTTTCGTGCCGGACAGCGCCAAATTATCGAAGAAGTGCTGGAAAATCGGGATTTGCTAGCAATTATGCCTACTGGTGGAGGTAAGTCCCTGTGTTTCCAACTGCCAGCGCTGCTCAAACCAAGTTTAACTGTAGTGGTCTCGCCGCTAATTGCCCTGATGCAAGACCAAGTGGATGCTCTACAAGATAATGGTATTGGGGCAACTTTTCTCAATAGTAGTCTCAATTGGCAGGAAGTGCGATCGCGCCAAGCAGATATTCTCGCTGGTAAGATTAAATTACTTTACGTAGCACCAGAACGTTTACTAGGAGACAGATTTGCAGAATTTCTCGCTCAAGTAGCCGCACAAGTGGGAATTTCTGTTTTTGCGATCGATGAGGCGCACTGCGTCTCGGAGTGGGGACACGACTTTCGTCCAGAATACAGGCAAATGCTGCAACTGCGCCAACGCTATCCTAACGTTCCGGTAATTGCTCTCACCGCTACGGCTACTAAAAGGGTACAAACAGACATAATCGAACAGTTAGGCTTAAGACAACCTAGCATTCACATTGCCAGCTTTAACCGTCCTAATCTCTACTACGAAGTTAGAGCCAAGGAACGTAGAAGCTATAATCAGTTATTAAAGTATATTAGCATGCAAACAGGGGCGGGCATTGTCTATTGTCTCAGTCGCCGCACAGTAGATGAAATTGCTGTTAGATTGCAAAAAGATGGTCTCAAAGCACTACCCTATCATGCCGGAATGAGTGACGAAGCGAGAACTTCCCATCAAAATCGCTTCCTACGAGATGACGTGCAGGTAATGGTAGCTACTATTGCCTTTGGGATGGGGATTAATAAACTAGATGTCCGCTTTGTGATTCACTACGATTTACCTAGCAACCTAGAGAGGTATTATCAAGAATCGGGACGAGCAGGACGAGACGGAGAAGTTGCTAAGTGCATTATCTTTTATAGTGCTGGCGATCGCAACAAGCTTGATTATTTTATCGAACAAAAAACTGCTCCTCAAGAACAGCGAATAGCACGCCAACAGTTAAGTCACGTAATTGACTATGCGCAGGGAACTGATTGCCGTCGGACTATTTTATTAAAATACTTTGGGGAAAGATTTAAGGGCAATTGCAGTCAATGCGATAACTGCTTAGAACCCAAACCGATCGAAGATTGGACAATTGAGGCGCAAAAATTCCTTTCCTGCGTGGCGCGTTGTCGGGAAAGGTTTGGCATGACACACATTATCGACGTGTTGCGGGGTTCTCAAAAGAAGAAAATCCGAGAGAACGGACATCACCTCCTCTCTACCTATGGCATCGGTAAAGATAGAACTGTTGAGGAGTGGAAAATGCTAGGGCGATCGCTTCTCCATCAAGGGTTAGTCGGGGAAACTACTGACGGTTACCGAGTGCTGAAACTGAATAAAGGCAGTTGGGAAGTTTTGAGAAAGCAACGCCAGGTAAATATCGCTGTTAATCAGAAATCAACTTCTCAGATTGCAGCAGAGTCTTATCCTGAAATAGAAATGCTGTTCGATCGCCTCAGACAATTGCGCAAACAAATAGCTGACACTCAATCGGTTCCTCCTTACGTTATTTTCGCTGATTCTAGTCTCAAATTGATGGCACAGCTAAAACCACAAACTTTAGAAGCTTTTGCTCGTATTTCCGGTGTCGGTACGCACAAACTAAAACATTATGGCGATCGCTTTGTTTCTGAAATTCGCGCCTTTTGTCACGAACAACAATTACCAATACCTCTTCCTTCTAGTAGCCAGACAATCACCCTGCAACTACATCAACAAGGTTTAACGATCGAAGAAATTGCTCAACAAAGAGGTTTAACTCCCAGTACGATTAATCATCATTTAAGCGAGTTAATTGAGATGAAACAACCTGTAGCTTTAGAACAACTTGTACTTCCAGTTAAGCAAGATCTAATTATCAAAGCTATTCAAACTCTTGGCGCTGACTCTCTCAAAAGTCTCCGAGAACACTTGGGAGAAAATTACAGTTACGATGAAATTAAACTAGTACGAGCCTGGTGGCGGCGAGAACAAGATTGAAACTCCATGGCTTCTTTGAAATTTAATTTTGAATTTTCAATCGGTTTATTTTGAATTCGGAGCGCAGGCCCTTGACAAATATATTGTTAATTTGATATTTTGATTAATTGTGTGTCTAATTCGTGCTCGGATCGGGTTAAGACATTAAAAAAGCTGAAATCAATTTAATTTTCAGCTACCTGTACGGCAATTTTTTGAGACAATCTTATGACTTACGCAATTATTGAAACTGGCGGCAAACAACTGCGCGTCGAACCAGGTAGATTTTACGATATCGAGTTACTTCACGTAGAACCAGATAACAACTATACCCTTGATAAGGTCTTACTCGTACATCACGAAGAAGACATTAACGTCGGTCAACCTTATGTTGAAGGTGCCACTGTAGAAGGTACAGTAATGGAGCATCGGCGTGGACGTAAAGTAATCGTCTACAAGATGCAACCGAAAAAGAAAACGCGAAAAAAGCGGGGACACCGTCAAGAAATCACTCGTTTGATGATTAATTCTATTAATATTAATGGTTCGGTATTAGCTGCTGCTCCCACTGATACGAGCGAGACAGAAGCGGCACCTATTCAAGAATCCCAGACCGAGGAAACTGTTGAAACTGCGTCAGAATAGATTATAGATAAGGACACAGGAGAAGATTATGGCTCATAAGAAAGGAACTGGTAGTACTCGTAACGGTCGCGATTCAAACTCCAAACGCCTAGGAGTTAAACGCTATGGCGGTCAGGTAGTTAGAGCTGGCAATATTTTAATACGCCAGCGCGGGACAAAAGTCTACCCCGGCAAGAATGTCGGTCGTGGCAATGACGATACCTTGTTTGCTTTAATTGATGGAGTTGTTACCTTTGAACACAGGGATAGAAGACGCAAGAAAGTAAGCGTTTATCCTGTACCAGTAGAGGCATCCTCAGAAGCACAACCTGCTGCGATGTAGTTGCTTCAGTCAAGGTAAGAAAAGGGAATCAGGGAATAGCGAACAATAAAATCTGTTCTTTTTGTTTCCTAACTCTGGTAAAAATTACTTTTACCAGAGGTCCATTGATTACAATCTAGGGTTGCGAGTAGTTCATTTGATCGAGATAGAACATCGCTCTAGACGATTGAGAATGCGATCGGCAAGTTGTTTACCGACTACTGGTTTATTAACAAAGTCGTCAGCGCCGACCGCAAATACTCGTTCGCGGAGAGCTACATCTGTATGAACGGTGAGAAATAACACTGGTAATTTGCGCCAGTAAGGATGAGTCCGAAGCACTTTACACAATTCAATTCCGCTCAGGTAAGGCATTTCGATATCCAACACTAGCAAATTGGGGTCTACGACTTGAAGTACGTCCCAAAACTGTCGAGGATCTTCGAGGGTAGTGAGTTTGAATCCCCAAGGTTGCAGTAGGGGAGGTAAGACTCGTAATAATTCTACATCGTCGTCTACAATCATTACTCTTTTACCCTGAGAGGAACGTTCTAGTACTTTTTGGCAAAAGGCGATCGCTTGACTGGGAGTAACTGGCTGTTTTAAGTAAACACAGCCCCCATGTCTGGCTACTTGCAGGCGGTCTCGAAATCGATCGCGATCGCCAATTACTACAACTGGTATCGATGGGGTGCGTAGGTTGAATTCGGCAATTAGGGACAAATACCCCCATAAAGATATTAGGTTAGATGCCGATTGAGCAAAAGATATTTTCAAGAGAACTGCATTGGGAAGTTGTCGCTCTTGTTGGTTTTGAAGCCAAATTCTAGCTAGTTCTGGGGTAGGCGCGATTGCTGTTTGTATTCCTTGGCTAGTGGCTTCTTTGGTCAATTGTTGGGTGAATTTTGTTTCGCTGTCAACAATTAATACTAAAGGAGAATGTTCTCTGAGTCGGCAGGATATTGGCTGGGAGTGATTTTCTTGTGCAGCCAGTTCTTGACGCAAGGAATTTAAGATAGTTTCAAACCCTAACATTCCTTCCGTTTCTTGACTAACATCTGTTTGTAGAATTTGTTCTAGTTCCCTTGCTAGCTGCGATCCTCGCTCGAAACCAAAAAGCCCCAGATTTCCTGCCAAACTGTGAGCGATTAATCCAGCTTCTTGGCGATCGCTAGGACTGAGATTACCTTCTGTGAGGGCTTTCATTGCTGATGCTAAAGTTACTAATTGCTGATTGCTCTTGTGCCGATATTTTTCCCAAGCTGCACTTAAAGCTGCTAAATGTCGCTCTCGCTTATTGTCTGGACTCTCTAGTTGAATCGTTGAGGTAGTTTGTTCTGGATTGTTCTCCTGTGCTAAAGGCTTTAAACAATATCCTCTTCCTCGTACTGTTTCGATCGGATCTTCAGGCAAGCCAGCTAGTTTTAATTTTTGTCGCAAGCGTCTCAAATGGGAGCGAACTGTTGCTTCAGTAGGATATTCTGCTGACGACCACAAACTTTCGATAATTTCTTCAATACTAAAAACCTCTTGGCTGTGACGCAGAAATAACTCCAGTAAAGCGTATTCTTTAGCGGTTAACAATAACATTTGCCCCCGATAGGTAACTTGACAATTACGGGGTTCGAGCTGCAAATCTCCCCAGCTTAAGGCGGTAAAGGAGGTAGAGTTCAAGCGACGCAACAAAGCTCGAATGCGAGCTATTAATTCTTCGATGTCAAAAGGCTTGCTCAGATAATCATCTGCCCCAGCATCGAGTCCCTTAATTTTGTCTTGGCTGCTATTGCGGGCTGTCAGTAGAATAATGGGCATATGATAGCCATTAGCGCGGAAACGCTGACACAAACTAATCCCGTCGAGCTTGGGTAGAGACCAATCTAAGACAATCAGATCGTAGTTATAGGTGGAACCATAAATCCATCCCTGTTCCCCATCAGTGACAGCATCGAGCGCGTAATTCTGTTCCCCAAGACTGATTCGGAGTAAGTCGATTAAAGTTTTATCGTCATCAACCAGTAAGATTCTCATTCGTCAAAATAGTGCTTCTCAACAGCAAGCTGACAACTCCCATTGCAGTATTTTGGCAATCCGACTGGCTAAAGTCATGGAGTTAAATGGTTTGGTAATTACGCCCACTACTCCCAGACTTTGAAACTGGTTTTTATCTGCTGCTTGAGTTTTAGCAGTGAGAAAAATGACGGGAATTGAGCGAGTTTTGGCATTGTCTTTTAGCTTCAACAAGGTAGAAATCCCATCCATATCCGGCATCATCACGTCGAGAAGAATTGCATCTGGTTGTTGGGTTTGGGCTAGGGCGATTCCTTCTAAACCCGAAGAGGCAGTCGCGACTTTCCAACCAGTTTCAATCTCTATTCCCACTTGTACGACTTCCTGAATAGTTTCTTCATCGTCAATCAGTAAGATAAATTTATCGTTTATGGTCATTGCCTCCTTGCTGTATGAGTGCGGGCAGGGTAAAGTAAAAGGTACTGCCTCCTTCTACGCAACTCTCTGCCCAAATTTTCCCGCCATGCTCTTCGACGATCTGACGACAAATAGTTAACCCCAAACCAGTCCCTCCTTTTTTGCGGGAATCGGAAGAGTCAACTTGCTCAAAACGTTCGAAGATAGTCTCTAGTTGGTTAGCGGGAATACCTTGTCCCCGATCTTTGACTTCAAAAGTGACATAGGGCATTGATTTTTGCCTTCTGCTGTTCTCTTGTCGGCGTTCTATTTTCGCCGACAGCCAAACGGTGCTGTTTGAGGGAGAAAACTTAATCGCATTGCTCAATAGATTGGTGAGAGTTTGCACGATATAGTCGCGATCGGCCCAAACAACATAAGCAACCGACTCGGCAAACAGCTTAACTCCCTGTTCCTGTGCCATAGTTTGCATAGTTTGGGCTGCTTCGATCATTAATTCCGTAGCTTTGCAGGCTTGTTTGTTCATTTTGACTTTGCCTGACTGAATGCTCTGTAAATCGAGGACGTTGTTCACTAAACGCACCAGACGTTCAGTTTGTTCGTCGGCAATGTTGAGCATTCGCTGTCCCTTGCTAGAGAGGTTGCCCAGCTTTCCGGTTGCCAGTATTTTTAGGGAACTGTGAATTGATGTCAGAGGCGTGCGCAGTTCGTGGCTGACTATGGAAATAAACTCGTCTTTCATCCGTTCGATGGCTTTGCGATCGCTAATATCGCTGGTGAGGGCAAAAAATCCTTTCACTACGCCCTCTTCTATTTCGTTAATGTGGGGGATGTAGGTAACGTTAACGGAGTGGGTACATTCGTCTTGGAAGATGGTATCGTTTTCGTAAGTAACTTTTTGCCCAGATAGTGCCGTCTCGACATATTTCTGAATCTTTTGATATTCTTTTGGACCGTGGACTTTCTGGAGATGACAGCCATAAATTTTCTGGGGAGATAATCCCAACCAGGTTTGATAAGCTTCGTTATTAAAGCGATAGCATTGATCTTTGTCCACGTAGGCAATTAAAACTGGCAGTCCGTTAGCGATCAGGCGGAGTTGTTCTTCGCTACGGCGTAATGCTGCTTCTGCTTCCAGGCGATCGTTAATTTCTTGTTGGAGATTTTTGTTGACTTTTCTTAACTTAGCCGTACGTTCGGCGACTAATTCTTCTAAGTTCTCTAGCAATTCCCCTTGGGATAAAGCAATCCCGATTTGATCTGCTAGTTGTTGCATCAGTTCCAATTCAAAGTTCGTCCACTGTCGGGTTGTTGCACATTGATGAGCAATTAGTAAACCCCACAGTCGATCGTGGACTTTAGCTTTGCTAGTTTTGGACTTGAAGTTTTGCAGGATAGGCACTACCAATTTGGCTTTCACCATCCATTCATCCATAAATTCAACTAAGCATTCAGCTAAGCCAGTTTCTCGACTGCGCACGTCGGCGATTGCTTGTACTCTCCCTCTGGCGTAGAGTTCTCGATATTCTTGGGGAAAAACTTCTTCGGGAAACTCGATCGCCAGAATAGAAGAATAGTCGGGCAATACTGCTTCGCTAATGGGGATACCAGTTCCATTAGCCAGAACCTGGTAAATTAAAACTCGATCGGCTTTGAGAATTCTTTGTACTTCGGTAACGGCAGTCTGAAGGATTTCTTTGAGTTGTAGTGACTGACGAATCTTGAGGGTGACTTCGGCAAATAACTGTATCCTTTGGTGTTGACGGTGGAGTTCCTCCTCTGCTGCTCGTTTGAGGTTGGTAACGTTCCTCAAGATCAACAAGTTGTAGTTAGGTAACAACTCTTCGACTAAACTATACTCCACGGTTTGCAGTTTGCCCTGGGAATGTCGAATTTGAATTTCTTCAAGATCCGGCTTCCCTTTCCTCTTCAAGGGAGAGGTAAACAACTTAACAATCGATTTACCGAGTAGTTTTTCTCTGGTCGAGCCAAATAACTCGCAGGCGGAGGGATTGACTGCTACTAAACGATTCTGCCGATCGACAATGATAATTGCTTCCAAGGAGCGTTCAAATACGGCCTGGAGTAATAATTTTTCTTCTTTCCTTACTCGTACTCGCTCCATGGTTCAACTATTATTAAACCTTCTTAATCTGAACTTAAATCAAATTAAGCTTTATTAAAGATAACTTCACAAAAATTAACTAAAAGCTCTGTGGTTCAGAGACAATCGAACAGCATTGTGGTCATGTATCGGTCAGTCCACTCCCGACCTAAAGACTTTTCTAGTACCCGTCGCGTCTTATCATTCTGTTGCTGCTTAGTGCAATAATAATGTTGTCCTGCCAAAATTTCAGCTTTCTCAACGCGAGAGGATACGGGTGAGGTGGAAATGGCAATTTGACAGTGCAGGGTTAGAAACTGCTGAACTCGAGTCAAAAAAAGCTTCTCTTCCCGAGTATCTACAGGGCGCACAAAAAGACAAAATTCCGAGAAAATATCGCCCCAAGGAGGTAAATCCCGAGGTTGAGAAAACTCGACTGGGGTTAAGTTAGTTAAGACATTCCGATAAGAATTAGCTAAAACGCGATCTCGTCTCTGACGGGACGCTGAGCGGTCACCGAAGGTGCGCCCTTGGCGATCGCCAGTAACGGGAGACAGATCGACGATTGCCGCCCCGATTCTCCCTTTACTACCAACTAGATCGACCCCAAATATTGGTAGAGGATAATTAGGACGAGGAAACATGACGCAGTGGAGAATATCCAAACTAGTGCCTACTTGCGCCAACTCCAAGTGTAACTTGCGAAACTGAGGAGTTTGATAGCAGCGATTTTCTATCGTTAGTTTTTCTCCTTCTAAGCTTCCCTCCACGTAACCCAGATCTTGGGGTATGTCGTAGGGAGATAGCGTCAAGTAATTTTCCCAATTTGCTTCAATACAGTTGGCCAATTCACGGATAAGAATGTGTTGGCGTTCTCTTAGAGAGGATTCGATAGTTACAACCATTTACTTTGCCCGTTTAAAGATTGTTATTTTGACGCTGTTGGCTAACACCTATCAGCCAACAGCTATCAGCTATCAGCTATCAGAGCTCTCTGGAGCATCAAGGGGACGAATATTGACGATTTTGCCGCCCATACGACCGATACGTAACATTTCCTCATTCATACGACTGTAAGGAACTTGAATAAAAACGCTGCTACTGCTGCGAAAAGGATAACTGTTGTTATCATTCTGCTCATTTTGTTTTAATCCAGTTACCTCATAAACAAAGATCCGGTTTTTGGATGACGAGCTTGAGCTACCGCCGATTAAAGATTTGCCCAACATATTGTTTGATATCTCCTTTTGCTGTTTGTTGATTGCTGTTGGTTATTCTCTCCCCTGTCCCCCTTGTCTCCCCTCTCTCTCTCCCTCTTCTCCTATGCCAGAGTAATGCTGGCAACTTTACCGCCCATTTTGTTAATCTTTTGCAGCGTTGCCGATAGCTGCTCGTAGGGAACTAATAACGCTTTACTAATACGTCGCACTTTAGGATATCTCGGTAAATTCATTCGCGATACCTCTATCCGATAGACGCGACCCGCTCTAGTTGAACTTCTAAAGGTTTGATTGGGGGTTACACCTTTGCTAGAAGCTCTATAGGCCCAGCCTTCGCTACTTCCTGAAGGTCCTACCACTGCAGAAGCACTATTGAGAGCCAGCTCGCTAGCCAGACGAGATACTTTACCAGCAATTTGGGCGCGATCGCTGTTAGCATAGCCTCGATAAAGTTGAAAAATTCGGGTGAAGCCAACGGTTTTTTGCTGGGGTTGAGTAGAAAAACCTCGGTAGTACGGAACGATATTGTCGCCAAAGTTTTCTTCGTATTCAGCGGAGTCGATATAAGAATCAATATCTGCTTCAAAACCTTCATTTTGATAGCGATCGAGGTGCTCAATCACCTCTGATTCGTCGTAGGGAGCGCGACCGAGTAAATGTTTGAGATTTAATTCAATGACCCTAGTTTGAAAACTGTTGTAAAGGAATTTGGACTTGTATAGTTCTGACTTAGCTACCGCCCTGACAAAATCGCGAACTGTAATTGAGCCATTACAGAGCAAGGACTCGGTCGCAGTTAGACGCTCGTAAGCCATGATGTAGTCATTTCCGAATACTTGTCGGTAAACAGCCTGGATGGCTACTTGGGCATCCTCCTTACTCCAGTTGGGACGTAATTCTATCGGTTGGATATCGCTAAAGGCAGAAACTCCCAAACGGGATGCTGCTACTGTAATTGCCACTTATTTTGCTCCTGTAAGTCTAGATTTGGCAAAACTGTTGCTAGCTCAGGCCTTAGTAAGGCTGAGTACTTGACAGCCACGCTTATTCAGTTTTTGTAAGGTGGCGGAAAGTCGATCGTAAGGTACGACATACTCACTGATACTGCGCCGAAGCTGGGGCGCGCGTCCCCTTGCCCCTTGAGTTACCCGCAGTCGATATAACTTTCCCCGCTCGCGTGCCGTGGTGCCAGTGAGTGCTAGTCCCGTGTCTGGTGTAGAAACTGGTGTTGTGATGTTGCGAGCCAAATCGTAAGTCAAGCGGGGACGACCTCGATCGCCTTGAGCGCGATCGCTGTTGGCATAACCTCGATAAAGCTGAAACATTCTGGTAAAACCGACAGTTTTTTGTCCTCTTTGAGTAGAAAAGCCTCGATAGTAAGGTACGATGTTGTCGCCAAAATTTTTAACGTACTCCTCAGAGTCGATATAGGAATCGATATCTACCTCAAAACCTCCATTTTGATAAATATCGAGATGGTAAATAATCTCGGATTCATCGTAGGGAGCGCGACCGAGCAGATGTTTGAAGTTTAACTCAATCGTCCGTGGATGATAGTTGTTATAGAAAAATTTCGACTTGTATAATTCTGACTTGGCTACTGCCCGGACAAATTCGCGGACTGAGATCGCACCATTGCACAACAAAGATTCAGCGCTAGTAAGACGTTCGCATCTCATCAGATGGTCGTTTCCCAGTACTTGCCGATAAACTGCGCCAACAGCAACTTTAGCATCTTCCTCACTCCAGTTGGGGCGCAGTTCTAGAGGATTGAGATCGCTAAAGGCAGAGGTTCCCAGACGGGATGCTGCTGCAGTAATTGCCATTGATTCTGCTCCTATTTTGTTTAATTTGTTTTCTTAAAAATATTGCTTGGAACTACACGAAACCATCTCTCAGCGTTCGACAGCCACCTGCGGTTCCAAGCAACTAGGAAAATCCTAACTCAGCGCATTGATAGCATAATCAAGATAAGAGTTGGCTTCTACAGCCGGGTCGCCACTGAGACCGTGATTGGCCTTGATGTATTTGAGAGCTTCCACGTACCAACTCGGAGATAATTCAAATGTCCGGTTGATTTCATCGATACCAGCGAGCAGGTATTCGTCCATCGGTCCAGTGCCACCTGCGACTAAGCAATAGGTCACCATCCGCAGGTAGTAACCGATATCCCGCGCACATTTGTCTTTGCCACGCTGATCGGCTGCGTAGTTAGGGCCTTGCATTTGGGTTGTATAGGGGAACTTATTGTACACTGCTTGAGCTGCACCCTGAGTTAAACGCTGGGCATTGGTAGTCAGAGCTTTAGCAGCTTCTAAGCTAGCTGTAGCTTGACGGAAACGACCGAATGCGACCTGGATTTCAGTACTGCTCAAGAAACGACCTTGGGAGTCAGCCGTAGATACTGCTTCTGTAATGGGAGTTTTCATCAGTGATATACCTCTTCAAAGGAATTTGATAATTGGCGAGTAAATTGCCATAATTGGCTGTATTGACGTTTAAAGAAATAACTAAGCAACTGCAGCAGCAGCGCGATCGAAATAACCAGCTAATTCAGACATCAGAGAACTGCAGTCTCCAGGTGTAATATTATTTCTGTCATTAGCAATGGCGATCGCGGCTTCTTTCATTTTGTTAACTCCTGCAGCTACAGAACCTCCAGGGACTCCCAGAGCTACATAAGTTTCCCGCAGACCATTCAAACAGCGATCTTCTAAAACACTGCCATCGCCGGAAAACATGGCGTAGGTAACATAGCGCAAGATAATTTCCATATCTCGCAAACAAGCAGCCATGCGACGGCTGGTATAAGCATTGCCACCAGGGGCAATTAACTGGGGTTGCTCGGCAAACAGAGCGCGGGCAGCATTAGCTACAATTGTCGAAGCATTGCTCGTGATGCGATTGACAGTATCCATGCGCTTGTTGCTTTCAGCAACCATACTGCTAAGAGCATCAAATTGATTGTCACTGATGTAGACACCGCGAGTATCAGCTTGGGAAATTACCCGCGTAAATGCATCAAACATGAAATTTTCTCCCAAATGTTAAATTGCAGACAATGGAGCTTAAGAAAACTGAATCCTAACTTTTAGACAGGGCTGGAAGCGAGTCAAACGGAGAATTCGATGCTTTAGTTGCTAAATTAACTCAACAATCAGCAAATATAATTCTTTAGTTAGGAATTCAGTGGTTTTTGGACTAAAACTATTCAAGCAAAGTCTTTGTGCAATTTTCGTGCAATTATAGGAGTGAAAATTAAACACTTATTGCTTTTTGTAACGAAAAATTACAGAAGAGCATCAAGCAGAGCTTAGAAGTTAGGGAATCTCTACTGGCGGTAGTTCATACAAATTAAAGAACACTCAACAGATTCTCCAGAATTGATCTGTAGCAATATTTTGAAGATGGTTATGAGTTGCTTGAAAAGCCTAATTATCATCAACTTCACTAACCCGCCGAATATTGAGAATATCGCTCATATTTCTAATTTTCTTGATGCTGCCCTCGAGTTGTTTGCGATCGCGAATGTCAATACTTAAGGAAATCAGAGCAGGTTTACCAAAGTAAGTTTTCACCCCAGCATTACGGACATTGATGTTTTCGTCGCTCAAGCGAGCCAAAATATCTTTGAGGACTCCTACTCGGTCAATTGCTTCAATTTGAATATCAACTGGATACGTATGGGGTCGTTCGTTAACCTTGGTCCGATTCCAGCTTACGGGAATCAAACGTTCTCCCGGTACGCTCTCTACATTCGGACATCCTTGGCGATGAATGGAAATTCCTCTAGCACTGCGAGTAACAACACCGATAATTGGTTCGCCAGGAAGAGGATTACAACAACCAGCAATATAATAGAGCATACCCTCCACGCCCAGAATGGGAGATTTGCTGCTACTAGCATTGGGAAGTTCCCGAACTGTTGTCTGAGTTGGTAATTCTAGTTCAGATGCAGTCTCTTCTTCTATTGGTTGCTGGGATTTAACTTCCTCTCGTAGTCGGTTAACTACTTGGTTGAGGGTGACTTCCCCATATCCGAGTGCAGCGAGTAAATCTTCAACGCTCTGATAATTACAGCGTTGGGCTACAATCTGCATTGGTTCTGATTTGAGCAGTGCCTCTAAACCCCTTTTACCCAATTCTTTCTCTAGCAACTCCCGACCGCGAGCAATATTTTCATCTCGATGCGATCGCTTGTACCACTGTCTAATGCGATTCCTGGCACTGGGAGTAACGACAAAGTTGAGCCAATCTAAACTAGGATGACTATTTTTACTAGTAATAATTTCGACAATGTCACCATTTTGGAGGGGGGTATCTAAAACCGACCAACGTCCATTGATCCTTGCTCCCTTCATGTGGTTGCCAACTTCTGTATGAATCCGATAGGCAAAATCCACCGCTGTTGCTCCTGGTGCAAGTGCGACTACATCTCCTTGGGGAGTGAACACATATACGTCATCCTCAAATAAATTATCCTTGAGGCTTTCTATATATTCCTGAGCGTCCTTCAAGTCGTTTTGCCACTCTAATAATTGACGCAACCAGGTAAACTTTTCGTCTTCTGGCCTTAGCTGGGGATATTTAGAATTACCAGTTTCTTTGTATTTCCAGTGAGCTGCGATCCCATATTCGGCTATTTGATGCATTTTTAGGGTGCGGATTTGCACTTCTAGAGGACGGCCATTTAAGCCAACTACTGTAGTATGAAGAGATTGGTAGCGGTTGGGCTTAGGCAGACCAATATAATCCTTAAATCGACCTGGAATTGGTTTAAAAGCATCATGAACCACTGCTAAGGCACGATAGCATTCTTCATTTGTGTTCACAATGATGCGCACGCCAGCAAGATCGTAAATTTCGTGAAATTCTTTCTGCTGCCTCTGCATTTTATGGCAGATTCCGTAGAGGTGCTTAGGACGACCCTTAACTTCAACAAGCTTAATTCCAATTTTTGTCAAGCGTTGACGCAAAAGTTCTATAACTTTTTCCAATCTGCCTTCTCGATCGACGCGCCGTTCTGAGACTAAATCTTTGATTTCTTCATAGGCTTCCGGCTCCAGATATTTGAAGGTTAAATCTTCTAATTCCCATTTAAAACGCCAGATCCCCAAACGATTAGCTAAAGGAGCGAATATTTCTCGCGTTTCTAAGGAAATGCGCCTCTGTTTTTCCGCACTCAGGTGTTCCAGAGTACGCATATTATGCAGCCTGTCTGCTAGTTTGACCACAATCACCCGAATATCCTGAGCCATAGCGAGGAACATGCGGCGAAAGTTCTCTGCTTGGCGTTCAGTTTTACTGGAGAAGTTAAATTTAGATAGCTTGGTGACTCCCTCTACTAGCTGTCGGACCTCAGAACCAAAGCGTTCTTCGATTTCTTCGATCGTGATCTCCGTATCTTCGACGACATCGTGCAGGAAGCCAGCAGCAATCATCGGACTGTCACCTCCAAGATCCCGCAGTAAACTAGCAACAGCAACGGGATGAGCTATGTAAGGTTCCCCAGATTTGCGATACTGACCTTCGTGTAATCGGTAGCCAAATTCAAAAGCACGACAAATAAGATTATTATCTTCATTGTTGTCTTCATCGTCATTTGAGTGATCGGCTAGCAAGCATTCGTTGAGCCAGTCAGGAAGCTGAAATTCTGTTTGCTGAGGATCGCTGAGAGTGGTTGCGTTCATATCTTGGACGAGGGAGGGAATAGAGATAGGGACAGGTGATGATGATAATCGATTATGACAGTATAGTTTTTTTTACCGATCGCTTTTCTAAATGCTAGTAAGGGTAATAACTTACTCTTAAGGTGCGAGATTTGTCTTATTCTCGACTACCAGAGTAAGTACCAGAGGTGCGGATTAATTACTTGTTTTAAAATGCTAAGGTTTTAAAAGCCGATGCTGAGGAGCTGATTTTGCTCTGCTCGAGTGGCGCTTTAAAAGTAATATTCTTTACCAAAATTCTAGCTTATTCTAGTTATAAATGTTACCTGAATCACATCGTCAACCTTATCAGGAATTTTTAAGAACGCTAGTAGAGTTGGAGGAGATAGCTACTGCTTCCCAGCTCGATCTAGCCTTATTGCAGCAAAATTGGCAGTTAGTTAGAGGAATCTTTGGGCAACAAATTATTAGTTTAACTAGCGATGGATTAGACCCTGGGATCTCTTCTCGCTGGCAATCTCTACAAACAGAGATTCACCGCTCCTTAAGGCTTCTGGAAATGGATATTACCTTTTTACGCTCCTCACGGCAAGCTGTAACTGTACAAGGAAGGTTGAAATCTGTAGGCGATCGCTTAGACCAACTTATTGGTTATTGTAAAGTTCTCTTGCAAGAAGAATAATCCTAGAATGAAACTTTATTCAAATAAACTATATTTAACTGGCATATTTATTAGTAACACACCGCGTACTAAAGTGACGCGGCTTTAGCCCTAGTACAAACCTATCGGGAAGAGACTTAATTGCCCTTCCAACTGACAAGTTAATACCGAGCTTTCAGGGTTGATTACAGCAGCCCCCCATTGAGAGATTACCATCCCAGCATTTACATCAGCATTATGTTGCCACCCGCAGTTACCACATTTAAATTTTTCACCACTCCGGTAGGATTTACCTTTAACCGGATGGATGTGGTGACATCTGGCGCAAGTTTGGCTAGTGTAGGCTGGAGGTACGAGCAACAATTCAACTCCGGCAATCTTAGCTTTGTAAGCTGTATGCAGTCTCAAGCTGTAAAATGCCCAGTTATTTGTTAGACGTCTCTGTTTTTTGCTACGAGGTTTTTTGTTAAGAGAGTGTCTAATATTAGTCAGATCCTCAAAAACCAATGCCGCACCGATATTTTTAGCCTCGGTTACAAGCTGTTTTGATATATTATGGTTGACCCAATTGTGAAAGCGGCGTTCTCTACCAGAGAGCCTTCTAAGCAAGCGACGCGCCGACTTAGTGCATTTGTTTTGAACACCAGATCTGACTCGAGTGTATCTATCTCTAACTTTGTTAAGTTGTTCTCCACTCCAGGTTTTACTCGTCGAAGTTGCTGCGATGCTGCGACGACCCAAGTCTACACCAATAGTTTTAGGTGTTTTACCTGGTGGCTGAGTGGGAACGTTAACGCATATTTGAATGTAATATTCTCCATTTTTGCGCTTAACCAAAGTAGCAGCAGTAGGAATAATACCTTTAAGCAAACCTCTTTGATAGTTACCGATCGAGAGTTTAAATTTCTTTCTCCCAGTAATCAAAGTAATACCAACTA
>JBFRWL010000616.1:0-15103 GCA_051439565.1 Prochloraceae cyanobacterium | reverse complement strand
GAGGAGTAGACTTTTTTATTAAAAAAACGTACTCTAATTTGATATTTCTCTAACATTCACCTGGTAGCAGTTAAATAATGATTAAGGTCAACACTGAGTCCATTTTATCTACTGAGTCAGAGCAGGAAGTACCGCTTGTATCTATTGTGATGCCTTGCTTGAATGAAGAGAAAGCTATAGGTACTTGTATTGAGAAAATTCAATCAACTTTAGCGAAGGCAAATATTAAAGGTGAAATCGTAGTTTCTGACAATGGTTCTACAGATAACTCAGTGGAAATCGCTCAAAGTAAAGGGGTTCGAGTAGTTCACCAACCTTTAAGTGGCTACGGTAATGCCTACATTAAAGGTTTCGCTAGTGCTAGAGGAAAGTATCTGATTATGGGAGATGCAGATGATACCTATGACTTCACTCTAATTCCCCAATTTCTTGATTATCTATGCCACCAAGGATATGACTTTGTTACAGGTAGTCGCTATATCGAAGCTAGAGGGAAAAACATTATCTTGTTACATCGTTTTCTAGGTAATCCAGCCATTACTGGAACTCTGAACTTCTTATTTGGAACTGCTTATACAGATGTTTATTGCGGATTTCGAGGTTTTAGTCGCCAAGCCTACGATCTAATTGAACCTGTAAGCCCAGGGATGGAATTTAACTTAGAGTTAGCTATAAATGCTGGGTTGGCTAATCTCAAAATTGCGGAATTCCCTATACAATTGGCTCCTCGTAAAGGTGAATCTAAGCTACGCACTTTTCGAGATGGTTGGCGCAGTCTAAGAATGATGTTACTGTACTGTCCTAACAAAGTATTTATGTGGCCCGGCTCCATTCTGCTGACTGTTGGGATGTTAAGTCATCTGGTAACTTTGATAGGCTTAATACATCCCGGCGTCGGAACTGGGATATTTGGAACTATATTTAGTATCACCGGGTTTGAGATTTTAAGTTTGGGTCTGCATGCCAAGACTTACTCTTGGAGCCGCCGCTTTGAGAAAAATAATTCGATACTAAGAATATTTTACAAATTCTTCAAGCTAGAAACTGGTCTCTTACTAGGTACGGCGATGGTTTTAGTCGGTAGCTTAATTTTAATATCGCTAGTAATTGAATGGCTAAATTTGAATTCAAATTTACTGCCGCTACCGCACCTAGAACGAGCATCTTTTGCCGCAACATTAGTCATTATGGGTTTGGGGACCGTATTTTCATCATTATTTATTTCAGCTATGTCTATGAAAAAAGTAGGAAGTTATGAACAGTAATTGACTACTCCCACCTGTGAAAAAACTACTTGATTTTTCTTATTGGCGCACCGTGAAGCGGATCCCTGCGGGATCGCCCTAACCTTGCAAGTCATGTCTAATAATCAGCCCTTAACGCACAGAAGCTGTTTTAGAGTTGCCACAACTTCCACCAAGTCAGACTGTTGGTTCATCACCTCGTCAATTGGTTTGTAAGCGGTAGGAATTTCATCGAGAACGCCTTTATCCTTACGACACTCAATGCCTTTGGTTTGCTCGATTAGATCGTCTAGTGTAAAGCGTTTCTTTGCCTGATTCCGAGACATCAAACGTCCTGCACCGTGAGAACAGGAGTGGTAACTATCGCAATTGCCCTTACCCTTAACAATGAAGGACTTTGCCCCCATCGAACCAGGAATAATTCCGTAGTCTTCAGTTGTTGCTCGAACTGCACCCTTGCGAGTCACGTATACGTCCTCGCCGAAATGGATCTCTTTCTCGGCGTAATTGTGGTGACAGTTAACTGAAAGCAATGGTTTAGTTGGTTTTCCCCCTGCTAGGTACTTTTCCACAACTCGCTGAAAACGAGCCATCATTACATCTCGATTGAAACGAGCATAGTTTTGCGCCCACTGCAAATCCCGCCAGTAAGCTTCAAATTCAGGCGTTCCAGCGACAAAGTAAGCTAAATCTGGGTCGGGTAGACTATTATGTGCCAGTTTTGCCAATTCCTTGGCCGTACTAATATGACATAGAGCCAACTTATTGCCAATATGGCGCGAACCAGAATGTAGCATTAACCAAACTTGGTTCTCGGTATCCAGGCACAATTCAATGAAATGATTGCCGCCACCGAGAGAACCTAGTTGTTTAATCGCCTTGCTTTCTAGACTTTGTACTCCTGAATGCAATTCTTTAAAATTGCGCCAACCTTGCCAGTTAGTAACAGCTTTTTCTATTTTTTTGTTTTGGGCAAAACCGACAGGAATAGCTGCTTCGAGATCTTGACGAATTTTTTTTAGCTTACCTTCGAGTTGTTCGGCTCTAAAAGGCATTTTTAAAGCAGCCATGCCACAACCAATATCTACCCCTACAGCAGCAGGGATGACAGCATCCTTAGTGGCAATAACTGAACCTACTAAGGCTCCTTTACCTAGATGCACGTCTGGCATCAGGGCGAGGTGTTTGAAGACAAAAGGCAAAGATGCTACATTCTTAGCCATCTGGGTTTCCTGAGAACCCAGAGTGTGATTTGCCCAGGAAATAACTGGTTTTGGTGTTGATAATGTTAACTTTTCGTAAGGCATATAATTAGCATTTAAGTCTTTTTGTATTAAATTATAATACAAAAAAAATTAGAGCTTGTCGATCAAGCTATGGATTAAAGAAGCAACGAGTAAAATCATTGCACTAAATAATTACTCTCATAGCAGATCGTTTGTAGCAAATTTAAAGTGAGATTAAGAACCAAGTTTAAAGGCTTCTAAATATAAACTATAGGCTAATCCTATTTTGAAAACATTTAACGCATCCCACCACAGGGATTGTTTGATTTTATCTCCTCTTTCCCTCCGACGATTGCGCCTGTAAAATAAAGCACTGACTATTTCTGTAAACAGAAGGATTAAAGCAGCAGCAGGTACGTCTAGAATAGCTTCTTGTCCAGCAGTAGTCACAACTGCTGAGCCGACAAAAATACCAAATAGGAACCCAATTAAAATTAGGGAAATACGCCGCCAAGGATTGCTAAATAATTGCACGAGGCGATCGCCTACTGAATTAATCAGAGTATTGAGACGAGTCTGTTGCATGATTACTTATCGATTTGATTTAGCAGCCATAAAGTAATTAAAAGCCCAATAAAATGAGCGGTAACTGTCGCAGTATTAGCAGCAATGTTAAACATATCAGAAGGAAGAACGTATCGGGCAGTACCGGCGTCCGCTCCTATAGTGGGAATTTGGATAGAAGATTTAAATAATAAGATAACGCCAACAACTGCTTGGGTTCCCATCAAGGCTAGTGAAGTTCCTGCTATGTTAACAACAAGCCCCAGTCTAATGAATTTTAGGGTATCCACTTTTTTGGGACGCCTAGCTGGATTAGGACTGCGCAGTGATTGAGAAATTCTATAGTAACGAATATAAAAGTAGATGCTAATCGCCAGAGAGATTAGAGCACAAATTGCAAAAAAGATCCCAACCTCAGTTCCCTTAGTTGCTTGAGTTTGATCTACCAGATTAGATGCCGCCGCCGCGATCGCCAAGAACACGCTCGATACAACTCCAATCAAAAGCTGTAGCCAGAAACCTATCAAACCTGCCCATTTCAGGTTTGTAGAAACCTGTTGTATGCTTGCTGGTAAGGAAGAAGCGCTCGGAAGTTTATTCATAGGAAGAAATATTGTATTAGTACATATGTATTTATCTAAGGTTGCTTTGATTCCATGTTCTTCTGTGCAATTACTACTAGCGATAAATTTCTGATAATTATAAGAATCAAGACTATACCCATTGCTTTTATTTCAATAATACTCCGGGGAACTTGGTTCTCTTGAACGAGACAAATTAATGAACTACCTATTTTGACGTTAAACTAAGTAGAAGAGAGAGTTGGCGAGGTGGTTGCAGATTCGCTGTTTCTCATGCGAGTTTGAGGAAAGTCCGGGCTCCCGAAAGACTAAACTTGCTGGGTAACGCCCAGTGCGGGTGACCGTGAGGATAGTGCCACAGAAACATACCGCCAGTTAGTTAATAACTAACTTGGTAAGGGTGCAAAGGTGCGGTAAGAGCGCACCAGCAGCATCGAGAGGTGCTGGCTCGGTAAACCCCGGTTGGGAGCAAGGTCGAAGGGACTACGGTTGGTCTTTTACCAGTCCCGCCTATTGAGAACCGCTTGAGGTGTCTGGTAACAGGCATCCCAGACAGATAACCGCCCTCACTAGCTGCTATCTTAGCTTTTGAGAACAGAACCCGGCTTACGTTCCAACTCTCTCTAAGTGATTCAGGTTAATAAGTAATGAGCAAAGATCCTCGCCGCAAGAAACAACTGCAAAAATTTATCCAAAAGCTAGGATTACCTGAGGAAGCACCAGTTGATTTATCTTTGCTAGACTTGGCACTGACTCACCCGAGTATTTCTAAACAGGTAAATAACCAACAGTTAGAATTTGTCGGGGATGCAGTAGTGCGGTTAGTGGCTTCGGAAATTTTACTCGAAACTTATCCAGAAGCTTTGGTAGGTGAATTTGCTGCTATTCGTTCGATTTTAGTGAGCGATCGCCTTTTGGCTGAACTAGCTGACAGTTACGCTCTAGAGCGCTACCTTTCGATTTCTCACAGTGCTGCAGCCGATCGAGCGGGGAGAGTCTCGCGGCTAGCAGATGCTTTTGAAGCGGTATTGGGAGCGCTTTACCTCAGTACTCAGACAATGGCCTTAGTGCGTCCCTGGCTGGAGTTGCCTCTCAAGGATAAAGCTGACGAAATACGTCAAGATCCAGCTCGCCAAAATTACAAAGATGCTTTACAAGAATGGACTCAAGCTCAATACAAAATTTTGCCAGAGTATCGGGTCCAAGAAAACCAAACAGCTAAAATCGAGCAAGAGCGCTTTCAGGCTGAAGTCTGGCTGAAAAATCGCTGCTTAGGACAAGGAAAAGGACGTTCTAAAAAGGCAGCAGAACAAGCAGCAGCTCAAGAAGCGTTTTTGTCGGTTCGTAAATCTTAGTTTAACTTATCAAACTTTTGATTTGATTAAGCCGTCGTAACCACAAATTCCACCCGAAAACCGAAGAGGTTACTGTCAACGATGCGGTTATCGTTGACGCGGACGGCAGAACGACAAAGCTGGGGATTGTTAAGCCAGGAACCGCCTCGTAGCGTAGAACGCTTCTCATTCCCATCTTTTAGCCAAGCACTACCATCAGTTGGTGCTCCGTGGTAGTTCTCGTGCCAAGTATCGGCACACCATTCCCAAATTAGTCCGTGCATATCGTATAAACCAAAGGCATTAGGCACAAAACTGCCTACTGGAGTGGTTTTTTCTCGATATTCTCCTTTGGATTCAGAGGCATAAGTATAATTGCCGTCATAGTTAGCTAGCTCGCTGGTAATTGTTTCGCCAAAATAGAAAGGAGTAGTAGTTCCAGCACGGGCTGCATATTCCCACTTTGCTTCTGAGGGCAGTCTATATTTTCGTCCCGTTTTCTGAGATAGTCTTTGACAAAATTCAACAGCGTCGTACCAGTTGACGCTTTCTACTGGAAGGCGATCGCCTTTGAAGTAGGACGGATCTGGCTTGAGGTTGCGATCGACTTTAGGTAGATTAGCAACTGCTCTCCATTGTGCCTGAGTCACTGGAAATTTACTCATAAAAAAGGGCGGGACTGTTACTTTATGTTGAGGGCGTTCGTCATCATAGCTGCCTTTTTCGGAGGAAACCAACAATAGCCTTGGAGAACCCATAATAAAAGTGCCGCCAGGAATTGCTACCATTTCTAAAGCAATACCATTACCCAAATCTTCAGCAAAATATTGAGCTTGCCGAGCGCTACGCTTAATTACGTGACCTCGTTTATCTAAATTCACTACTTCAAAATCAAACTTTTCCAACTTAACTTTTGCTGGAAGAATAGGTAAGTCGAGATCGAATATTTCCGGTGAAGATAGATGGTTGAAATAAACGAAATCGAATACACTTCTTTCCACAAAAGCTATACCTACTCCGGCACCAATCAAAGCAGACCATTTGAGCAAGCGCCTGCGTTTCATCAAACCGGCAATAATAGGATTGTTTTCTGCTAAATTATGACCAGTTATTCGTTCTTCTGTTCCCTGTGAAGTTAGTTTAAATGGTACTATTTGTCTGTTATTATCACTAACAGGATTTATTGTTTTAGATGAGCTTCCACTCAGTTCTTGGACTGCTTTTAAAGCTTCATTTGCAGTTGGATAGCGCTCTCTGAAATGGTAGCGCACCATTTTCTCTAAAATGGCACTAAATTCTGGAGTTACTTGTACCCGATGCTGCCAAACTAACTCACCTGTCTCTGGATTTTCTTCGAGTTGCTCTACCTTTAGTCCTGTTAAAGCTTGAATTGCGATGATACCTGCTGCATAGATATCACTAGAAAATTTAGGTTTTCCTAGTCCTTGTTCGCTGGGCATATAACCAGCCGTACCAATAATTGTCCCTACTTTAGTTTCTCCTTGAGTATTAATTATTTGGGTTACGCTTAACTCTTTAATCGCACCAAAATCAATCAGAATTATTTTCCCATCCTGGTTGCGGCGCATTAAGTTAGAAGGTTTTATATCCCGATGTATGACTTTATTCTGGTGAAGAAAGGCTAAAGGCTTTAAAATATTTTCTAGTAATTCAATTACCTCTGATTCCGGTAATTGCTTGCCCTGGGTCAATTCTTGGGTTAGATCGTGTCCCTCAATAAATTCTTGAACCAAATAAAATTGCCGATTTTCTTCAAAATAAGCAATCAGAGAGGGTATTTGGTCGTGATAGCAACCTATTTCATACAGTGCTTTAGCTTCTCTTTCAAACAAGTTTTTGATGAGTTCAAACGTTGCGGGACGATCGGCTAGAGAGCGTAACTGCTTAACCACACATTGGTGACCAAATTGCTGGATATTTTCCGCTAGATAGGTTTGACCAAAACTCCCACCACCTAAGCGTTTAATAATTTGAAAATGACCCCCTAAAATACGAGTAGTCATAAATTAGTTTAAGTTTCTAGATATTTTTTGTTCATCTAAGTTAGTTGGGTTATTCAATAAGAGAAATATAGCACTCCCTCAGAAAAATTTCTGTCAGTTGCCAATTATTTTTTGATTGTGGGCGATCGACAAGCATACAGCAATAACAAATGAAAACAAAAAATGCCATTTATAGGGGTTGGACACTGGGGATTAATCTAGGGTCTGGAGAGTAAACTACTTGGCGAAGACAGTTCTTAGGTATTAAGTCTTAGGTGTTGGTTAAGCAGCAGGAATATATCGATACTGTTGTCGTTGCTACCCCTACTTCTACCTACTATACCTCGATCTTCAAAGCTCTCCAAAGATAGGATAGTTATATAAGTGGTTCTCCCAAACTTTACTTGCAAAACTGATAGTAATTGCGAGAATAGCGATGCGCTTGCATATCGCTATTCTCTCCCCCTCTTGCTAACTAAACGGTTTAGTATGATATTTGATGAAGTTATCAAAGTAGACTAGGTAAGACTTTTAGCTCTAAATAGATGCGAGAGATTGATTTCTTGGAATTAATATGTTTGATCATCGGCTGTTGCCTATTCCCTGTTCCCTTTGAATGTTAACGACGCATCAAAGCTGGCAAAACTGGACAGGGCTTTTTCTGCTGTAAATTGTTAGGGCGATCTCGAACAGATCCGCTTGGCGGGTTGCTTCTAAAAGTATTCCAGCGAAAGGGTCCCTGCTGTGCTGCAGACATCCACAGTAAGCGTTTTGCCCTCGTCATAGCTACGTACAACAAGCGAAACTCCTCTGCTGTTTTCAGTTTTGCTGCTTCTTCCCAAGCTTCTATTGGCTGCGGTATGGATCTAGAAGTTTCTCCAGTCTGATATTGACGGTGAACGACAGCGCGAATTTGAGCGCGAGACACTTCTGAGAGGGTAAAATCGCCTAAAAACTTAGCAGCAGTGGGCACCCAAGGTTTACCTGGAAGGATATCTTCGTGTAAAAAGGGGATAAACACGTAATCCCAGTCCAAACCCTTAGCTTTGTGCATGGTAATAATTGTGATTTGATTGGGGTGGGTGTATTGGTCGTCTGCATCTTCGGCGACACCTTCAAACCTTTCTGAGCTAACTATTTCTTCTAGGGCGGCTATAGTACTTGTGAGAGAACTATTGCCTGCAATTTGTCGATATATTCGTTCTGCTAACTTTTCTACCGTAGCCAGTTCGGAACCCGTATATTTTAAAGTCATGCCAAGAAAGGAAATTAATTGATAGTGGGGTAATTCCATCCGGGCGCGCAGCAGGCTACGACAGTATCTGCTAGCTTGTTTGACCTGGGGTTTCTGGGAAGGATAGAGGGGGCTAGAATAAAGAAACTGTTCTGGATAAGTAGCCAGGGCATTAAGATCTTGGGCTGCTATTAAACCCCGCCTCTCTAAGATTTCTAAGGCAGCTTTGAGATAATCTGGGGAATGGGGACGAGCCAGAAATCGTATTAACTTGAGTATTTCTTCAGGAATGTGGGAGTGACGTTCAACTTCTCCTACTTCGTAAACTCTAATTGAATGTTCTCGCAGTAAATGAGTTAGTTGTTCTGCTAAAAAGCGACCTTGGCGGTTTTCCCGCACTAAAATCGCTGCATTCCTGTCTGGATGTTGTTCTAGTAATTCGATCGCCCGCTTTTGGATTAACTCAACAGTGTGGTAAATATCATCAGGGGTATAGATTTCTAACCCTCGACCCACTGGTTCTGGATTCGCATCTGGCTGCGGATCTTCAGGGTCAACAGGACGAATATCTTGAACCCGAAAAGGCATTTCAACTCGAGAGTGAGAATTATCTACCTCTCTCCCTCTCTCCCCCTCTTTACCTTTCTCCCGCTGGTTAACCCATCTCAGCATAAAATTAGCAGCATCAATAATAATTCGACTGCTGCGACCTGCCATATCCATAGTTGACAAGCGACCTCGATCGCTACAAATTTCGCAAAACCAGTTGAAATAAATGGGGTCAGCAGGAGTAAAAGTGGAGTTAATCGCTTGGTTTGGATCGCCAACTCGTACTAAATTAGGAGGAGCATCGGGATTATTGGCATCAGTTGCTAAAGTTCTGAGTAATTTTTCTTGCAGGGGACTGGAATCTTGGGCTTCATCTTCAAAGACGGCAAAGACTTGATTTTGCCATAGTTGGCGGATCGCCGGATCTTCTAGGACTCGCAACGCGGCTAAGATCATGTCATCGTAGTCAATTAAGTCGCGAGCGTTCATCAATTTTTGATATTGTTGATACAATCCTGCTGCTATTGCCAAAATTTCATACTCATCAACAGTTTTTTGACTCAATTCCCATAGATCTTCTGGTAGCAACCCAGAACTTTTTGCTTCCCGAATTACTATATGAGCGAGTTGAGGTAAAACTTCTGTGCGCAATACTGACTGACGGCGCAATCTTTCCGTTTCTTCTCCGTCAAATTGCCTTCCCGCCAGTAGAGTTTGATATCTACCAGGAGTAGTAGCAATCCACTTTTCTACGCAAGTTCTAATGATGCGATGATTGGTAGTTGTGGTCACTAGGGTTGCTGTTTCTAAATTCAGTCCCGATAAGTTGGGATGGCGACTGGCAATATTGAGGGCTAAACCGTGGAGAGTATGAACGACAAAACCTGCTGGTGTCAGCAAAAGTTCTTTGAGGCGATCGCGAATTTTATTTTTGATACTAGCAGCAGCAGAACGAGTATAAGTAACAACTACTAGTTGTTTTCTAGAATGAAGTTGATGCCTGGCAATTGCTAAAGCAGCGGCAACTGAGAGGCTGTGAGATTTACCCGCACCAGGAACGGCAGAAACTGCCATTTGCCCTCCTTGCCAGTCAGCTAAGCTTTTTTGTCCCGGTCGCAGGCTATTGCCTAGTTGATCTAATTTTTCCTCTAGTAAGTTGAAATATTCTGGTTTTTCCCCTGAAGGGGATGAAATGATATTAGTCATTCCGGAATTATAGCTTAGACGATTGTGCAACTGAGAAGGTGTTTGAGAAGTTACGGGCAAAGGCATTGAGAAGTTTGTTAATGTATTATTTTTGTAGTATTATTTATTTTGGGGGCGCTGACAAAGAATCTAGGATACTTTTCAAACACTTTCTAATAAACTGACTTTTCAAATACCTTCGTGACATTCTCCCGCGACCTGCGCTAAAAGCAAGGCCTATGGGCTTCCCCAACTCACGATGGGGCATTGCTCCCCTAACACCATTAGGTGTGTTGCGCCACTTATCTAGAACCAAGTTCCCCGACAGTACGACTTGAGAGCCAATACGAGTGCTTTTCGGGAGTCCCCCGATACGTTTCTATACCGCGATTACATAGTTCTTGAGCAGCAGCAATATCTCTATCGACTTGATAATGGCATTCAGGACAAGAGTGAATTCTCTGTTCTAACTCTTTCCTAACTTCTATCCGGCAATTGGGACAAGTCTGGCTAGTTCCGCGATGGTCTACTTCTCCGACAAATACATTGCGTCGTTTACCTACATATTTGAGGATTGAACGAAACTGACCAAAACTAGCGTCAACTGTATGTTTGCCCAAAAACCCTTTAGCCATAATTCGGAAGTCTATATCTTCTAAGAAGATAGTATCTGCCATGTCGCAGAGTTTATGAGCTAATTTGAACTGATAATCTTTGCGTTTGAAGGCAATGTGATTGTGTAGAGCTTCTACTTTTTTTCTGGCTTTGGAGTAATTAGCTGAACGTTTTTGTTTTTTAGATAATCTGTGTTGTAGCACTTTCAGCCGACGGTACAGAGTCTTGAAAAACTTACGTCCAGGTTCGACAAAGCCATCGCTAGTAGCACAATAAGATAGCAAACCAATATCTAACCCGATAGCATGACCATGAGGTACTGGTTCGGGTATTGATAGTTCCGACTGGATAGATGCAACAGCATACCAACCTTTAGCTTTTCGGAGTACTCTAATCTGTTTGATCACGAACCCGTCTGGAATAGGTCTGTGCAAATTGATTGGGACTAAACCAAGTTTCGGCAGTTGAACTTGCCAGTCAGTTAAAGGATTAGTTTTAAACTGAGGGAAAAGTCTTGACTTGAGCTGTCCATACTTTTTATACCTGGGAAATCCATAACCTCTTGCTCGGAAAAAATCTATTGCATCATGCAATCTTCTAATGTTAGTTTGCAGCACTTGAGAAGGAACTGCTTTGAGTCGAGGGAATTTTTTTTTAGCTTTGGGTAAGTTGTTTTGCTGTTGATGATATCCAGGGAAAGGATAATCAGCTCTGAGGATGTATTCCGATACTAAGCTACACCTATCTATAGCGCATTTGCGAGAAGCTATGTAGTCTTTTAGCTCCCTAAGTGCATAGTTATAAGAGACTCTACAAGTTTCCAACCACTCTTTGAGCAGTTCTTCTTGTCTAGCATCGGGATAAATTCGGTAGGTGTAATTTAGAATCATGGGATGATTTTACCACAACCTAGTAAAAATGGTAAACTACTTAGTTAGAAGTTCGCTTTCATCCCCCAGCTCCACTCCGTTACGCAAGGGGACTTCTCGCTCACGATGTTAAACAAAGGAATAAAAATAGAAGATACTAGAATAGGTGTTTGTTGATTGTTGATTGTTGATTGCTGCTAGTTGTTTCTCCCCACACTCCCCACACTCCCCACACTCCCCACACCCCTCTCTCAACCATTTTCTAATTAATTTGACACACCTACTTATGACTCCCTTAAACAGCCAACTCAAAGCAAATTTTACTCTGGAGCCAACTTCTCTCAAGCTTTGGACAGTACAAGACTACCACCGCATGAGCGAGTTGGGTATTCTCGACCCCAATGAACGTACTGAACTGATTGCCGGACAAATTACACTGATGGCTGCCAAAGGAACTCATCACGCGACCGCCCTACGGTTACTAGCAACTGCATTGGATGAGCTTCTTGCTGCTCAGTCGGTTTTTGTGAGTACCCAAGATCCGATTCAACTCGATGATTTTTCCGAACCAGAACCCGATCTAGTGCTTGTTAAAGGAACAATTTTAGATTACGTCGATCGCCATCCTCGTCCCGATCGAGTTTATCTTGTGGTAGAGGTAGCAGATTCGACGCTGAAACACGACTGTGAAATCAAAGATAAAGTTTATGCTCAAGCGGATATTGCTGATTATTGGGTATTGGATGTCAAAAACCGCCAACTTCACATCTTCCGCAAACCAACCTCCACAGGCTACACTAGCCATCTGATCCTCAAAGAACCAAACCAATTTTCACCGTTGGCTTTTCCCAATCTCATACTCACCCTCACCTCCATTCTTCCTCCAGTTTCGTGACCTCTGCATACACTGACACTATATTTAGGGTTTGCTGAAAAAGTTTTTCGGTGTAGATAGGAGTCAGGAGAGGGAGTCAGAATAATCTAGATAATGTCAAAGTACATGAGAACGAGGATCGCTACCTGGGGCGCGATCTATTAGACGAATTTGATTTTGCTTAACTACTACTGTAACTAAAGGTAAAGAACTATAGGCGGGACCTTTTTTAACTTTTCCTCGGTTATCATATTCAGCGCCGTGACAAGGACAAACAAAGCGCTGTTGAGAGGCTTGCCACTCTACCGTACATCCCATATGAGTACAAACAGGACTGATGCCATAGCGGGCAAATTGCGGACCTTCTTCAACTACCAAATAAGTAGTTTCCGATAAACCTTCTACTGGCACGGGATTTCCCGGTTTAGCTTCAGCTAGCAATGAAGATGGATTGATCGGCTGACCTCGATTGTCAATTGCCCTGACACCAGGAAGATAGTTTTTACAGCGGGAATTATAAGGAAATCGAGAGCATAAATTTTCTAGTTCTATGTCTTGACCTCGAATGGGTTGAGAAAACAACCAGCCAATTGCCAGGGTTCCCGTTGTTCCGGCTACCATGTATTGGAGAAATTTTCTTCTATTTGAGGCAGCTTTTCCTGTATTCATAGAGTTTACTTCGTCTGAAATATATTTTGGATCATTTTCTTATCTAGACTGGCAGCAACTCGATCGAGTTCTGCAATCTCCCCAGAATCTAGTTGCCAACCCAAAGCGCCAATATTATCCTCAGCTTGTCTGATGCTTTTGGCCCCTGGAATGGGTATAGTTCCTTTACAGATGCACCAGTTAATCGCTACCTGCGACATAGTCTTATTTTTTGAGTTAGCTAGCGATCGCAAGCATTCTAACAGCGGTTGAATTCCTGGCAGTAACTGCCTAAAAAATAGACCTCGCAAGCCTTTAGGCAAAGGTCCTTGAGATGAATACTTGCCCGTTAGTAATCCCAATGCCAGGGGACTGTAGGCAATTAGTTTAATTCCCAGTTCGTCACAAACTTCTTTTAGTCCTAGTTGAGTTACGGGATATGTAGACAGTAATGAGTACTGTACTTGCAACGTAGTTAGAGGAACTCCTCGATCGGCGAATTTTTTATGCACTCGTTTGAGATTTTTAGGCCCGTAATTTGATAAACCTACTCCCTTGACCAATCCTTGCTCGTATAGAGTTGCCAGTCCATCTAAGAGAGGACCCTCCTGCCAAGGAGCATAATTAGCCGTAGACCAATGCATCTGCACCAAATCCACATTTCTGCCCAGTCGCTGGGCAGAGAACTTGCAAGCCGATATCATTGACTTGCTTGTCAATCTCCAGGGATAAGGAGCAAGCTTAGTGGCAATGCAAATATCTTCTTTACCCGAACCAACATATTCCTTAGAGAATCTTCCCAGAAGTAGTTCGCTTTGTCCATTCAATCTCCCAGTTCCGTAAGAATCAGCGGTATCGAATAAAGTCACGCCGTTTTTGACACAAAGGTTAAAAACAGCTTGCAACTCCTCGTCCATGCTTTGGTCATATCCCCACAGCAGTCTGTTGCCCCAAGCCCAAGTCCCGCAGCCTATAGTTGATAGGGACAGTTCTGGGTTAATCTCCTTCTTGCTCTGTGTGGTGTTCACGATCGTTCGCCAATAGATACCTCACTCTACAGCATAGTAGGAACGATACCAGGCTACAAAACGACCAATTCCCTCTTCGATCGAGGTTTGGGGTTGAAAACCCGTATCTCTGGTTAAATCTTCGATATCAGCGTAAGTTTCGGGCACGTCTCCCGGTTGCATGGGTAGCAGATTTTTAATCGCTTTCTTACCCAGAGATGCTTCTAATACCTCGATAAAATGGATTAATTCTACTGGCTGATTGTTGCCAATGTTGTAAATTTTATAAGGAGCGGAACTAGTTCCAGGATCGGGGTTCAATCCCGACCAATGAGGATTTGCTTGGGGAATTCGCTCTAATACCCGGATTATCCCTTCAACTATGTCGTCAATATAGGTGAAATCCCGCTTCATTTTCCCATAGTTAAATACCTCGATCGGCTGCCCTGCTAAAATGGCTTTGGTAAAAATAAATAGTGCCATATCCGGACGACCCCAGGGACCATAAACGGTAAAGAAACGCAGACCCGTAACTGGCAGATTGTACAGATGACTGTAAGAGTGAGCCATAAGTTCGTTAGCTTTTTTCGTGGCTGCATATAAGCTCACCGGATGGTCTACATTATCGTGTACCGAGAAAGGTTTTTTCTTATTTGCCCCATAGACTGAGCTAGAAGAGGCAAAAACAAGATGTTTAACCCCAGCGTGACGGCACCCCTCTAAGATATTTATTGTCCCGACCAGGTTACTATCTACGTATGCATGGGGATTTTTCAGGGAATAACGCACGCCAGCTTGAGCAGCCAAATGAACGACTTTTTCGGGGGGAAAATCGGCAAATAAATTGGCCATTCCAGCGCGATCGCTCAAGTCTAGTTGTTGAAAGTGAAAATTAGCCTTTCCCTCTAACTCAGCTAATCGGTCTTTTTTTAAGCTGACATCATAATAATCGTTGAGATTGTCAAGACCAATAACTTCTTCTCCTTGCGCTAGTAGCTTGCTAGCGACATGAAAGCCAATAAAACCTGCAACTCCGGTAACTAAGATTTTTCCCATTTGCTCTCCGTTGATTTACGATCGCTGTATCATTTTAATTTTGCTACAGATGATTGACGGGGAGAGGGGGAGTGTGGGAAGTGTGGGGAGTGTGGGGAGAGGAGGGAGAAACAC
>JBFRWL010000615.1:0-4045 GCA_051439565.1 Prochloraceae cyanobacterium | reverse complement strand
GGTTAACTGCCGCATGACAGCCCGTTTATTGGGCAACCTCTATTCTGAGGAAAATCGCTGGTCTGAAGCCACTAAGGCTTATCAACTTGCCCTAGAAGCGGTTGAAGTTCTCTATCAATCATCTTTATCCCTAACTAGCAAGGAGAAGGAATTAGCCGAGACAGGCGACCTCTTCCACCGCACTGCCTATGCTTTAACTCGTGCTGGTTATCTAGAATCAGCCGCCGTTACTCTAGAAAAAGGACGCGCCCGCAGTTTGAGCGAAACCCTAGCACGCGATCGCGCGGATTTAGAGAGAGTTAAAATTCTCGCCCCAGAAGTTTATGAAAGCTACCAACAAGCTGCTAGCTTATTACGAGACTTAGAAGCACAGGAACTCATTAGAAGAAGCATTGAAGCGAAAAACGAAATCAGTGTCACTCCTGAAGGAATCCGCCAACAGGGGTTAGAGGCGCGACAGAAGTTAAACGATACAATCCAACAAATTCGCCAACTTGCTGGCTACGAAAACTTCTTGGCTTTACCCAATTTCGAGGAGATCTCACAAGCTTTGCACCCTGATGAACCCCTGATTTATCTAAACACAACCCCAAATGGAAGTATTGCCCTTATTGTTCACCGTACCTCTACAACAGACCCTTCTGTTGAGTCTCTTTGGTTGAACACTCTCACAGATGCCGAATTAAGAGAACTGTTATTCGGTGTAGCAGAAGCCTCAAAATTTGGGGGATGGTTCGGGGCTTACTTCAACCATCAGGATAACCGCCAAGCTTGGTTTGATACCATTGACCGAATAACCAATGAGCTTTGGTTAAAATTGATGGAACCTGTGATTAGCGATCTCAAAAAGAGGTCAGTACAGCAGGCAATCTTAATTCCCACAGGGTTTCTCGGACTCTTACCTCTCCATGCTGCTTGGACAGAAGATTTAGATAAACCCTGTAGTCGCCGTTATGCCTTGGACGAAATTTCCCTCACCTATGCCCCTAATGCCCGTTCTCTTATAACTACCCGTGAGATAGCCACGGGCATCCAACCTGATGAACTTCTCGCTGTAGATGAACCGTCTCCAGTCAAGGCCAATAAACTGCCCAATTCAGAACGAGAAGTCCAAACTGCCATTGAAACCTTTCCCAACTATAAAATCTTCAAACATGAACAGGCAACTCAACAAGCGATCAAAAATACCCTTTCCGACTATTCCGTCTTTCATTTTTCCTGTCACGGTTATGCCAACTTCGCCGAACCTCTCAATAGTGGCTTATTAATGGCTCACGATGAGATATTGAGCCTCCGCGATCTATTTGAGCTGCGTTTAGATGGCGTTCGTCTGGCTGTCCTTTCTGCCTGCGAAACCGCCTTACCAGGCACAAAAACCATCGATGAAGTGGTCAGCCTGCCTACAGGAATGCTGCAAGCTGGTGTCGCTGGGGTGGCTGCCTCCCTCTGGTCAGTATCCGATATTAGTACCATGATGCTAATGGCTCGATTTTACGATTTCTGGCGCAATGAAGGGCTTAAACCCTCTGAAGCTCTACGAAAAGCTCAACAATGGGTACGAGATACTACCAATGGGGAAAAAGCAGCCTACTTTGAGAATTTTATTCCGGCATTTTCTACCACTAGAATGGCTACAAGCACTGCTGATGCTCTCTGGAACCAATTGATTCTGGAAAATCCAGATGAGCGGAATTTTGCCCATCCTTTCCATTGGGCGGCATTCACCTACACAGGAGTCTAAAATAAGTTATCAGCGATTTGTTAATAAGATAGTTATGACATATCAACCTCAAGAGATTTTAGAAGCTGCTCGTTCCATTCGTCCTTATCTTTCAGAACTTCTGGATTCAGATGAGGCTCAAAAACTTGACCGTGAATTAGCGGAACTCATAACACAGGCTCAACAAAATCCAACGGATATTAGCAAACATACTCTCAAAAAGCTTTCTTCCAACTCAAAAACTCGTAAGTGGACACTGAACTTTCTCAAAGATAAGCTGCCACCAGAAATAGAAAAAGGCTATCAACCCATTCCTGGAGCACCATCACCCGTCTCAGGATTGATTAAATATGCCTGTCCCTTTGGTGATTATGTCTGGTATCAGCGTCAAGTAGGAGACACCATTCCCAACTGTCCGACTCATAACGTTCCGCTAGAAAAAGTGCAACCTTAGAAGATTCCATGCCTACAAAATTTATCGAAAGTCTCGGCGGCAAATTGGCAGAAAAGTGGTTATCCACAATTCTGACCCCAGCCTTTATTTTCTGGGCAGGAGGACTAGGGGCATGGATTTGGCGTCATGGCTGGTCTTCAATAGAAACTTGGTTTAACCAGCAATCTCAAGCTCTTCAAATAACCCTATTAATTAGTCTTTTACTGGGGGTTCTCATCTCCGCTCTGGTCGTTGGGCGCTGTGAATTCGCCGTGCTGCGTTTGTTGGAAGGTTACTGGCCGCGATGGTTGAGAAAGTTACGGCGTTTTTTGGCTAAAAATCAGCAGAAGACAAAAGACAAACTAGAGAGACAATTTCAGTCACTGATAGCTCGGATAGAAGGAAAAGAACAACCGCTAACGCCAGAAGAAAGAGAAGAATATGCCAGATTAGATGTTCTCTTACACTACTTTCCCATCTATCTCATGCCAACCCAATTAGGCAATATTCTTCGTGCAGCAGAAGAACGCCCCCAAAATCAATATGGATTAGACCCTTTTATCTGCTGGCCGCGCCTCTGGCTGTTACTTCCCGATAACGTCAAAGCCGAACTTACTGAAGCCAGAATGACCCTCAACACCGGAGCGCGGATTTGGTTGTGGAGTTTACTGTTTTTCCTGTGGAGTCCCCTAGCATGGTGGGCTGCGCTTGCTTCCATTCTCTCAGCTTACCTAGCCTATCGCTGGATGCTAAATGCCGCTATCATCTACGGCGATTTGTTAGAATCGGCTTTCGACCTCTATCGAGGAGAACTTTACAAATCATTGCGGTGGCCAATGCCCAAATCTCCACAGGAAGAAAAGCAACTGGGCGAACAACTAACGGCCTATCTGTGGAAGCGTCCTGGAATCCCTCCTATCAGCTTTACAAACTCGGAATAGGATGATGATTTGAGTTGCAGGAGAACCGACGCGCAAGTGCATATCAATCCCAAAGCCCCTCAAACCGATTGGCACTCAGCCGAGTGTACCTGACGGTGTTCTGAATATTGGTGTGTCCCAAGTAGTCTTGAATCAGCCGAGTATCATATCCCTTGTTGGCGAGGTAGTAGCCGCAGCTATGGCGAAGCAGATGAGACCTGACCTCAAACTCAAAACTAGCTGCTCTGCCAGCTTGTAGGATAATGTGAGCGACAGAACGGGATGAAAGAGGAGTACCCCGCTCACTTCGGAACACAAAGGGAAAGTCAGAATCTTTGAGACGCCGAAGCGCTCTGATTTCATCACCTTGGAGGGGATGACGCCCCGAGCGAGAACCCTTCTGACGGCGGATATAGATAGTGCCACCTTGGAGGTCGATATCCGACCATCGGAGATTGGCAGCCTCTGAGCGACGCAGCCCATGACGGTACATAATGAGAATCAAGGTCGAGTTCCTGCCTGGATTCCGACTCGACTTCTTAGCTGCTGTAATGAGACTCTTAATTTCACTTGGGGTGAGGTGGTCTCTTTCAACATTGCCACTTTTAGTATTTGGCGACGATAGTTTCACGTTGGTAAATTACGGATTTTACTAGGTTTGTCGCCTAAAACATTGCCGTTTGTGGTCAAACTAGGCAAAGATTTCATGGGACACACTAGGGTATTTTTACAAAAATTTCCCTAAAGTGTTAAATTTCGCACGTATCTACTTTTTACCACAGCTATGTCTTCGAGGTAATGCCTTTTTATGGTTTCTGCTCCCTTACTGCTATCAATTGTTATCTTCTTGTTATTCTGATTGGTTGCTATCACATTCTTATCAAAAGATAGCTTATCATTAATGAACAGATCCACTACCTTACTCAACAGGAATTGTTTACTTATTCCTTTCTCTGTTAATTTCTTTTTCTG
>JBFRWL010000614.1:0-2711 GCA_051439565.1 Prochloraceae cyanobacterium | reverse complement strand
ATGCGAAAAGTAATCCCAACAGTCTTTGACGGAGGGATAGGGGGCGTTGTAGTTCGTCCCATCAGAGTTACACCTGGTCAAGCTAAATCTGGTCAATGTCATATTTGACTATATTTTTAGTAACTATGTCAATCCTCTGAATTTATTCCAAGTGTAAATTTTCTAATTAATTTGACCTACCTACTGAAGATTGCTAAACTTCGATGAGAAAAGACAACAGATAACAGTTAGTAGGTGTTAGGTGTTACCTTTGACTTCTAACTTCTGACCCCTCTCTCAAGATGCTGGACTTAACCAAACTAGCAGCAAAAATCCCTGGTATTAGTCAACATTTAAGTAAAGAGGCGGCTGCTTCTCGCCAGCGGCTAGAACGCGCCAGCAGCTTACTGGAAGATGCTAAAGCTAGACAAGTCCAACTAGTCGAAGCACAGAAAAACTGGCGCGATCGCCTGATCTTTTCCGCAGCTACCCCAGTTGAACCTCTCGATACTCGTATTGACCTCAATTCCCCACCAGCTACTCACAGCGTCTTCGCTACCGATGGTTCGCAAATTTCTCCTTCCCACCACGAAATCGCCTACTGTTATTTAATTAATATCGGTAGAATCATGTTGCACTACGGGCAGAGTTTACACCCCTTATTAGATAGTCTGCCAGAAGTTTACTACAAACCAGAAGACCTCTACGCCTCGAAACAGTGGGGAATTCGCACCGAAGAGTGGATGGGATATCGGCGTACGGTCTCCGAGGTACAAATGCTCGCAGAAATGGCTTGTCGTTGGGTTAAGCCTCCTGGATCGCACTACGACATACCAAATTTGGCAATGGTGGACGGGTCGTTAATTTATTGGTTCTTAGATACCTTGCCCGCAGAAGCAAAAGACCGTATCTTACCTCCTATTCTGGCAGCTTGGCAACAATTGCGGGAAACAAAAATTCCTCTCATGGGTTATCTGAGTGCTTCTCGCAGCATAGAAGCAGTTAATTTTTTGCGTTTGCAAGCCTGTCCTCACGAGAATCCTAACTGCGTCATTAACTGTAGTGATATAGCTGAAGGTGTTGCAGGTGGCTTAGGCGATCGCCCTCCTTGTCAGCTATTTGAACCTTTGCGCGATGCTACATTTTGGGGAGACTTACTAGCACCAGGACAAAGAGGTGCTTTATGGGAAAGTAATTTGCACATTCTCGACTTATATGACGAGTCTGAGCGAGTATATTTTTGTTATGTCAATGTTGGAACAGAAATTGCCCGCATAGAAGTACCAGCTTGGCTAGCACAAGATGAATATTTATTTGACCAATCTCTGAGTATTATGCTTTCCCAGGTGTATAAAGGTTATGGTTATCCGGTAGCACTAGCCGAAGCGCACAATCAAGCAGTAGTTAGAGGAGGCGATCGCGCCCGTTTTTTTGCTCTTCTAGAACAACAAATGATTCGTGCAGGCTTAAAAAATGTGGGAACTTCCTACAAAGAAACCCGCAAGCGAGGTAGCATTGCTTAGCTGGGCTTAAACAAAAATCAAGCCCAAACAAAGCCTAAACTGGTTTGATCACAGGTAAATATTTTTCCTCGGTTCTCATTTATCTATTGCTACTTAGCGCAAGCAGTACCGCAATCAGTTGCGGGCAAAGAAATGGTGAAAGTAGTACCTTTACCTAATTTGCTTTGTACTTGGAGTTTGCCTTGGTGTGCTTGCACGATCGCCTTGGCTATGGACAAACCCAAACCAGAGCCGCCAGTCTGGCGAGAGCGAGCCTTATTGGCGCGATAAAAGCGGTCAAAAATCTTAGTCTGCTCAACCGCAGAAATACCTATGCCAGTGTCTTTGACGTGAAGTCGGGTCCAATCACCACGGCGAGTGATAATTAGCGTTACTTTACCCCCAGCAATGGTATATTGAAGGGCATTAATTACTAAATTAGAAACCAAGCGATACAGTTGTTCGTAATTACCATTTACTGACAAAGGTTCAGATCCTAGGATTTGGCTAGTTAGTTCAATCTGAGAGGCTAAAGCTAAAGCCGCGAAATCTTCAGTAATATTCTTAACCAAGTTGTAGAGAGAAACAGGCTCGCACTTGATTTCAGGCTGAGAACTGATTTTCAACTGCCGCTCTAGACGGCATAGTATTAGTAAATCTGCTACCAATTTAGAGAGTCGTAAATTCTGCCGATTAATTTTTTGCAGGGTTTCTCTCGCCTCTAATTGATTAAGAGTGGGCATCATTAAAGTTGATTCGACAGTTGCCCGAATTGCTGCCAAGGGTGTCCTTAATTCGTGGGCAGCATCGGCAGTAAATTGTTGTAGAAGCTTATAGGAATTATAAATCGGCTGTATTGCTTGCCCAGCAAGCCACCAGCTTATTATCATCAGTATTACTAGTACTGCTGGTAATCCCATTACTAGCATCCATTGCAAATTGGCGGCATAATCCTCAAAGTCTTCTAGGTGTCGTATTAGCTGCAGATAGCCCCATTTTTGATATTCCTGGGTGTGTAACAGAAACGAAAATTGCAAATAGCGATCGCCCTGGGCATCAGTCAAGGTTTGCCATTGTTCTTCTTTTTTGGTTATCTGCAAATCTTTTGGTTCTCTTCCAACTACAGCTACCAGATTTTGAGAAATATCCAACAGACGAATATAGTATTTATGCGCTCCAATTATTGCGGTGGCATCAGGATATTTCTCAGGAACTTGAAAACATCTAGCT
>JBFRWL010000613.1:0-10447 GCA_051439565.1 Prochloraceae cyanobacterium | reverse complement strand
CTGTCTCCTTATATGTTTGATTGCATAGATTCAAAGCATAATTCCACCACCAACGCGCACATCCCATAACTTGACTCAGTTTTTGGGACTGTTCGGCGTTTGGATAGATTCTGACTTTGATAGCTCTATGCAAAAGTTTCACGCTAATTATGATTTACGATAAAATTATAACACAAAAAAATAATATCTAATAAGGATGCCCTAACGGGCGTTAAGTTTATTGGTCGTAATTCATCCCGCCACTGAAAGTGGGGGACTTCTTCGGACATTTAGTTAATTAATGACTTTTTTCTGCTGTTTTGTTACCTGGAGTTTGGTCCCTAATTGACTAATGAATCACTATCATTGAGCACTTTGGGCTGCAATGGTTAGCTCGAACCAGTAAACAAAGAGATGATTAGCGATCGCCTGCCAGCGAAAACAGACTTTACGCTAACAAAAATTTAAAACAATATCTTTCCTATCTCAGTCAACAAAATAGCAGAGAAATACTTCTAATTAACTTCTATTTAATTTGATCGACCTACTTATCTGTGCTTACTACTTACCCAACTCTTGAGAACGTCGATAAGCTGCCAAAACTGCTTCGATTAATGCCGATCGGCAACCAGCCTTTTCTAATGCGGCTACCCCAGCAATGGTCGTTCCTCCTGGACTAGTGACGCGGTCTTTGAGTTGTGCGGGGTGCAGTCCAGATTCTTGGAGCAGTTGCGCTGTGCCTAGCACTGTTTGTAGCGCTAATTTTGCCGCGATCGCACGAGGTAATCCCGCAGCTACTCCTCCATCAGCTAACGCCTCGATCGCCATTGCCACATAAGCTGGTCCCGATCCCGAAAGACCCGTCACCGCATCCATTAGATATTCCGGTACTTCCACCACTTCTCCCACAGCTTTAAATATTGACTTTGCCAGAGAAATATGGTGAGTTTCAACGATTCGACCCGAAGCGATCGCACTCATCCCTGCTCCTACAGTTGCCGGAGTATTCGGCATCGCTCTAATTATTGGCTGTTCGGGAAAAGCGGCTTCTAATTTTTTCAAAGGTACCCCTGCCAAAACAGATATTACCAGAGGCTTACTCTTAACCTCAGTCCTACTACCTAAACTTGCCACGATCGCGTCTAATACCTGAGGTTTAACTGCCAATAACAAAACCTCGGATGCTGCTGCAGCATCGCGGTTGTCTGCACTAACCTGAATCTGGTATTGCTGCTGCAAAAAATCCCGCCGTTGTGCTTGCGGTTCACTGACCAACACCTCTTGAGCAGGATAGACTTTTTGAGCTATGAGGCGAGATATGAGCGCTTCTCCCATTACCCCACCTCCAATTGCACCTAATTTGATAGACAATGGACGCTCCTGGAAATTTATTACTAATACGCTCTTAGCTTACATATTTGTCAACAAGAAAAATTCTCAGCATCACTGCTGAGATTTTCCGGTTTAAAGATAATTGCTGATAGTCAGATTATCTACTGAGCTATTCGAGTTATTTCTGGTGCCCAACCCTGAGTTGCTACTGCTGCTGGGCGAGGAGGTGTTTCTACCTGCTGCGGTGCAGTCGTCATTTCATTGACTATCCCTGAGAGATTGCTTACTTTAACACAGCTGGGAGCAAACAAGAATATACTTTCTCCAATTCGTTCCTGATGACCGTCAAGAGCATAAGTGCCACCAGCAATAAAATCTACTGCTCTTTGAGCTTCTTCTGGGTCCATAGTATTGAGATTTAAAACTACAGATCTACGCTCCCGCAGTGTCTGGATCACCTGGGGCATTTCTTCAAAGGAATGCGGCTCAATGATCACCACTTCCGAAATGCCATTAGCAATTCCTGGCATTCCAATAACGTTATTTCTGGTGTTTTGTCTCATTTCCATATCAACTCCTGCACTTATCTGTTCTCGATTGCGTTCTCTATGACGTCGGCGACTGGGACGTTCTTCCTCTGATAATTGATGATGATTCTCTTGCTGAGGTAGGTTTTGGTAATCATCCTCAGCTTCTTCTTCTTCGTAGTATTCGTAATCTTCTGGTTCGTTTAAGCCGACAAAATCTTTCAGCTTCGTCAAAATTGTATTCACAGTAGCAGTTTCCTTGACGAGTTCAGTTATATAGGGAAAACGTCTTAATAAGCTGTAGACGACTTGTTTTAGAAGAGCTCAGGCAAACAAGGAAGCAACCGATACAGTTTTCTTTTACCTGCCTGGTGTGAAATAGACTCAACATTATAAGTGAGTTGTCAGACAGCTCAAATAAATCTGAGTCAGAGTTAACTCCTAAGTCTTTGGAGCTTCCCAAAGTATAGTCGCGCTGAAATAATTACATATACTTGGCAAAGATATGCCTAAGATTCATTTTTAGTAATAAAATTTAACTTTTTTTGTTGCTTTTGCAGGTTATGTCCCTGATCTTAATTCGTATTGTTAACTAATATTGATTTTTACAACAACTTTAAGTTGAATGAGGTTGAGCGCTTCTCACTTGAGTAGAGGACACCTGTGGAAGAAGGTTCACTATTAACCGTGCCTTTCTCCAAAAATAATCCGTCCTAAGCGAATCATCGTTGTTCCTGCTTTCACAGCTAGTAAGTAGTCTGCTGACATCCCCATCGATAACTCTTCGAGAGATAAATTTGACCAGTCTTGCTGTGTGATTTTTTCAGCTAAAGAGCGAGTTGCCTCAAAAGCTGCTAGCATTTTTGACTCTGATAGTCCCAAGGGCAGAATTGTCATCAAACCTCGAATCTTCAAATGATTGCATCGATCTAGTTCTGGTAATGCTGCTAATAATTCAGATACATCCCAGCCGTATTTATTTGGATCGGGTAAAACTTTTACTTGCAAACACACTTGTGGTTGTTTGGGTAACTTAGCAGCCAAGCGATCGAGGCGTTGAGCGAGTTTGAGGCTGTCAACTGAATGAATCCATTCAAAATGTTCGATCGCTTTCTTAGCTTTATTTATTTGTAAGTGACCGATAAAATGCCAGCAAATGTCTGGCAAATCTTGCAGTTGCTCTTGTTTAGGGAGGGCTTCCTGAATGCGATTTTCGCCAAAATCGCGGATACCAACAGCATAAGCCTCTCGCATAGCTTCCACCGACACCTGCTTCGTGACAGCAATCAAACGAACATTTGCAGGTATCTGCTGGCGAATTTGGTTAATGCGTTGGGCAATTAAGCCTGTCATTAGAAAGTACGCTGATAAATGGCATTTAGCTGTTTATATTCTACAGATGACCCAGCACGAAGCAGTTTGCGCAGGCGAGTTTCTACTAGCATTCGAGCTTCCGATCGACTTACTGGTTCAAAGGCAACATTACCTGAATCAAGGCTCACTAGAAAAAATAGACGTTGGGCATAGAGGGTAGTAAATAATTCTTGGTTATCTTCAATCTGACAAATTCTATATAGTAGACCAAAGGTTGGGTGATTCAGATAGGTTTCGCTGTTCATCAAAATTGACAAATAAAAAAAATTTACAATAAAAGTACCCCTCCTCGATAGGAGGATTGTAAACAATTGCTCTTTAATTAACCTTAAAGTACTAATAATAAACTTAAGTGGGAAATCTTTCTAGGATATCAGTTGTTTTAATAAGATAAGTTTTTTTGAGAACAAGTAATGAAAATTTTTAACTGCCCTTCAAACAAGGCATAAAGGTTTTTTTCTAACATAAAAACTTTCTCTTCTGCCTTCTGTCTCCTGCCCTCTGCCTTCAGAACCAGGGTTTTTGGTTAAGCAAAATGTGAATTATCCCTATTCCAAATTAATTGATGAATAATTCTATGAAAATACTGAGAGATGTTGGAGAACAAGGTCTTTTGCGAAGGCTCCAGCGCTTCTGTCCAGCAGATATAGTCGGGGATGATGCAGCAGTTGTCGAGGTGGTTCCCGGTCAATCTTTAGTAGTGACCACCGATTTACTAGTAGATGGGGTGCATTTTAGCGATCGCACCACAACTTCTTTTGACGTTGGCTGGCGGGCTGCGGCTGCTAATTTATCCGATCTAGCTGCAATGGGTGCTTCTCCTGTTGGTATTACTGTGGGCTTAAGTCTTCCTGGCGATCTGGCGATCGACTGGATTGAGAATCTTTATCAGGGACTCAATAGCTGTCTGCAACAGTACCAAACCAGTATACTAGGTGGAGATATCTGCCGCTCTTCAGTAATTACAGTCGTAATTACTGCTTTTGGTCAAGTATGCCCCGATCGAGTTATTCGTCGCGCTGATGCTCAACCAGGGGATGTTATTGTTGTTACTGGCAACCACGGAGCCTCGAGAGCAGGCTTAGAAATACTTCTGCATCCAGAAAGGGTTCAGCGTCTCAATGAGAAGGAGAGAGAGTCTTTAATTGCAGCACACCAAAGACCTAAACCTAGACTAGATGTCTTAGAGCATCTGAGGGAAGTATACCAAGAGCCCCGCCTTGCTGGGATGGATAGTAGCGATGGTTTAGCAGATGCGGTGATACAAATTTGCCGCTGCAGTGGTGTTGGTACGCAGATCGATCGCCATGCAATAACTATTTCACCTGCTCTGAGTAAGTTTGTTTCCCCAGAGCAAGCTTTAGAATGGGCTTTATATGGAGGTGAAGACTTTGAACTGGTTCTGTGTCTTCCCCCTAAGCCAGCTAATGCCTTAGTGCAACTCTTGGGAAAAGGAGCTGGAATTATTGGCAAAATTATCCCTAGACAAGAGATAGAATTAGTAGACAGCAGTGGCATACATCCCAAGCGAGTCTTAACCCTGAGTGAGGGATTTCAGCACTTTAGATAGTTGATTGTTGATTGCTGTTACCTCTGACCCCTGATCTCTGACCCCTGACCCCTCTCCACCTTCACTCGCCACAAACTTGAATAAACAAAGTCCTTTGGCGCGGACCATCTAACTCAAAAAATAATACAGATTGGTAAGTTCCTAAAGCTAATTTCCCATCTACCACAGGAATTACTTCACTGGTACTCAATGTCATTGCCATCAGGTGAGAGTGAGCATTGATCGGTTCGTCAGGAGGAACGTCTCTTAAGTGAAGGTCATTATGTAAATATTTATCTGTTTCAGGTGCTAATTTTCTTAAATAAACCTTGACATCTTCTAGCAATCTTTCTTCGTTTTCGTTAATAGCTAAAGCCGTAGTTGTGTGTCGTGAAAATACTAAAACTTGACCATTTTTTATCGATGTTGCTGTTAGTATTTTTTCGATATATGAGGTGACTTTGTGAATGTTAATTCCTGGATCAGTTTGTAGGCGAATTATTTCGTTAATTATCTGCATTTTTATATCTGCTGAGCGATATAGCAATCGTAAGTCATTTGTGAGAAAAGAACGGAAAGAAACTGTATGATTTCTGTTCCCTGTTAAGAAGTTCCCCGTTCCCTGTCTTCACCAGCTAATTCACGAATCAAATCCGATTGCTATAGCAGATATTCTAACAGGCGATTACCCTTTGACAATTGCAACAAAAGCTTATTTTTTTCTACAAATAATTATAGGTTGTCACTAATCTGTTTGTGAGGAAATGTGTGCAACCCGTTCTCTTTTCCCTCCAAGGCTTTTGCCTCGGTAATTTTAATCGCGAATTTTAGCAGCAATTTGAATAGCTTGTAAGAAGTGAGTAAAGTTACGCTCCTTGACTGGAACTAAACAAGGAAATACAGAAAGACCTTTTACTTGATTGGCAGCTTCAGTGGTCTTTGCATCCCAAGTAACTAGTGGTAAGGCAGCTAAGGAATCGCATTCACTGAGCGATCGCAAATAAGAAAGTGGTTCTTGAGGCAGAGTGCTATCGAGGACAACTACGTCAATTTTCCAAATGCGAGCTACAATTTCGGCCTGTTGTAAAGAATCAGCTTCTAAAATTCGGTAATTTAAGCCAGATAGTTGAGAATTAATCATCGCTGCTACCCAACCTATCTTTTCGGCATCGGGATGGAGGCATAAAATTGTTAGATTTCTAGTGTGAGGCGATCGCAAATCTTGTAGGTCAAGAAGAACCTCTTGTAAAACTTCTTCCTTGACTGGCAAAGATAAAAAGCCATTAGCTCCATTTTCCCGGCTGAGCTTTTTATCCCTTGCGATTGAGGTGACAATTATGGGAATTTTTTTGGTGCGATCGTCTGATTTAAGTATTGCTAAGACATCCCAGCCAGACAGTAAGGGCAATACTGGATTGAGCAAAATAGCAAAAGGTTGTAGCTGGCGGGCTTTTTCCAGTGCTTCTGTTCCAGAACGAGCAATAACTACTTGATAGCCGAACAGAATTAGCTTACTAGCTATATTCTCAATATATCCAGGAACTGCCTCAACTATTAAGACTAATCTTGCGGTGGTAGTAGGTTGTGTTAGAGAGTTAGTCTTAGTCGTCTCCATTTGCTCATTATTGACCCTCCTGGGAAGCAATAAGGTAAATTTACTGCCTTGACCTACTCTAGAAATAAACGAAACGTCTCCGCCGTGAGCTTTTGCCAAACGCTGAGTTAACATCAGTGCTAAACTAGTTGTCGGCAATTCACCTTGACGAGAAGTTCCTACTTGATGTAATTGCTCAAAGAGCGAGTGTTGAGATTCTTCGGCAATACCAATTCCGGTGTCCCAAACTGTAAAAGCAATCCAATTTTGCCAGGTATTTACCCTTAAACTAACTTCACCTCCAGTCTCGGTTAATCTAACAGCATTTTCTAGGAGGTTAAAGAGCATCTGATGCAAGCGCAACTCATCTGCTACGACCGTCTCTAAACTCGGTTCAATTTCCAGGGTCAATTGAATTTGAGAGTTGATTCTATCTTGATATTTTTGCTGAATTGATTGGTAGGCACGCTGACAAATATTTTGAATATTTACTAGCTTGGGCGTGATTTTGAGCCTTCCTGTCTCTAAAGCTGTTAAATCCAGCAGTGGATTGACTAGATTGATCAGCTGACGACTGCTTTGATAGATTTGTTCTACATAGCGAGCTTGCCGTTGATTGAGTTGTCCCAGTTTTTGTTCTTGCAGCAGACTAGACAAACCAACGATCCCAGTTAGAGGAGATTTAATTTCGTGGCTGATACTAGCTAAAAATTCCTCCTTCAAACGATTTACTTGGATTAAGTCAGCATTTTTTGCCGCTAGTTTTTGATAAGTTTGTTGTTGTTGTGTTACATCCATTGCCACAACTAGCCAAATTGGAGGTCGCTGCTGGCGATCGAGTTTTACTGATATTTGCTGACGATCAAAGCTAGTTGAATTGAAAGCTAATCTGGCGAGGGAGTCCTCAGAATTAGCAGTGTCTCTCGGTAAGATTTTCCAGGTCTTGCTGCTATTGTCTCTATTTCTGGGGTTAACGCTTAAATTTTCCCTAGACGAAGCTGGAGAAGCTATTTGAGTGGCGGAAGCTAGAGGTAATTGATTCTCGCTGGCTCTGAATTCGCGATCGGTATCTGTATTAATATTTTCAGTCTTTCCTTCTTGTTGTTTCCAGTCTGTAGATATCTCCAGAGGTAGTTTGGTAAATTGCCAAATACGCTGTGAGGTAGGTTTTTGTCTGCCACGAGAAGGCGAGTTCGAGCCTGTGGGGCTCATTATGGGTTTCTCTTCTGCTTGGCCAACAGAGGCTTTTATCGGTTGCTGACACAAAGATACAGCCTCAGAGTTTACTTGCACAGCTAAATTTAGCGCTTCCTGTTTTGTCTGATCGGAAATTTGCTGCAGTTGTGGTGGTATATTGGGAGTCAATTCCTGAGCTTGACGGGAACCCTGCTGTAGGCTGAAGTGACTATCCTCTTTGAGGCAATGAGGCAGTCCAATTTGCTCCTGCCAAGTAAGATTTTGATACAGGGTTTGTCCTCTGGCAGTTTCTAACCTCAAGGGTAAAGGGAGTCTTTCTAGTAAGGGCAATAGAGACTGCAGCGAATTGTCGGGCAGGTTCAGTCCAAAAGCTCCAGCATTAGTCAAATAGGATTTCAGCAAACTCCAGGTATCTAGAAATCCCAGAAACTTATGAGAAGAATCTACTAGAGCGTAGAGTGCCTCGCTAGTATGGTTTTTATCTCCAGTTTCTAGCCAGGAGCAAAATTCTTTAACACTCATCTCGGCGCTTAAACTGACAATTGGTTCTATGAGAGTATTGAGATCGATCAACGAGAGCAGATTTTCTGGTTCCTGTGGGGGTAAATTAGAATTAATTGGCTCTGCTCTGCTCGACCTTAGTTGCTTAATTAGGTAGGGTAACAGGCGGCGACAGGCAATTGCTCCCAGAGGATATTGCTCTTCGCTGACGATCGCGATCGCTTTGTACTGACCAGACCCGAGAGTTGTCAGCACTGCTTCGGGATTGACGGACTGTTTACAAATAGGAACAGGCTGAATAAAATTTTTGAGTGTGAGTGTGGTTCTCGACATTAACAATCTGCTCGCTGAAGACAAACTTGCTGTTGCAGTTCTAGGAGTCACGCTTTGGCTAATTGCTCTTGCTCGCCGCTCTTTAATCTTTGTGGGAATTTCCCCTAACGATTGTTTGCACAAAAGACAATTGTTAGTCTGAGCAAAGGTATTGACAAAAGGAAGGTTCTATTTTAAGAGTTGGCGAGGAAGATACAACTTAATTATTGCTCTAGATTGTCAAAACTTTGAAGCAGGTAATTACAATTAATTACAATTCTCAGAGTAGATAAATAAATGTTAATTTTTTACCGGGGTTTAATGTTAAATTTTTATTAAGGATTAGAGAAAATTCTCCAATCTATGCCTCTGTCCGATAATTGAAAATCACTTACTCTCATAATCCTTTGTCCTCCCGATTATCGATTTGTATTTTTGTCTGCGATCCTAAGTTGGCTCAGTCATTAGTCCAGTTACTGAGCGACGAGCGCTATAGCTTAAATCAAGTCCAGGCTCCTCACGAGTTGCTCAACTACGTTGAGCAACACAAGGAGCAAATTGATTGTTTAGTCCTACTAAACGATCCGTCTCTACTACCATTACTTCATCAATTATACGAGCAAGGAACCCTGCTACCAGTAATCTTTATTGAGCATCAGACTCGATCGGAGCACAAAGAGGACCAATCTCGCTCCCAAGAGTCTCAACAAGCACAAACAGAATCTGTTCTAGCAGGAGAAAATGCTAACTATATTTATCATACTGGTGAAGTGCGATTGCTTTCGACGCAACTAGAAGAAATAGCCTCCTGTATTGACCAGGCTATTACTCAATTTCTTCACTTAGGACCAAATTGTTCTATTTCCGAACAGTTAACTAATTATCGAGAGTCAAAGCAAATACAAAGCCAACAAACTTTTTTGCTCCTACAACAGCGTCGATTAGCGGAAAAGCTCAAGGAAAGACTGGGATACCTAGGTGTGTATTACAATAGAAATCATCAGTATTTTTATCGTAACTTATCTAAAGAAGAGAAAAAAGAACTTTTAGAGCAATTGAATCGAGAATATCGTCAAATTATTATCAATTATTTTTCCGATGATGGAACGATTAACCAGACGATAGATCAATTTGTAAATCGAGCTTTTTTTGCAGATATCTCAGTTTCTCAAATTTTAGAAATGCATATGGAATTAATGGATGAATTCGCTCAACAGCTAAAGTTAGAAGGCAGGAGTGAAGAAATTTTACTCGATTATCGTTTGGCTTTAATTGATATTATTGCGCATCTGTGTGAAATGTATCGTCGGTCAATACCAAGAGAAGATGTTCCCTTGGATTTACTGTTCCGAATAGATTAGTAGAGTTATCCATACCACTTAACTAACTCATAAACAATATCCTAATGAATGCCCTCAAAAAAACCTATGTTTTAAAACTCTATGTAGCTGGGAACACTCCCAACTCAGTTAGAGCTTTGAAAACACTTAAAAACATTCTCGAACAAGACTTTCAAGGTGTCTATGCCCTGAAAGTGATTGACGTTCTCAAAAACCCTCAACTAGCGGAAGAAGATAAAATCTTGGCAACACCAACTTTATCGAAGGTCTTACCGCCACCAGTTCGCAAAATTATTGGCGACCTTTCCGATCGCGAAAAAGTATTAATAGGCTTAGACCTTCTTTACGAGGAAATCAGAGAGAGAGAATCTGAATTGTAGAGAAACAATGGAATTAATTAGCGCCGATCGATCTTTTATCTTATCCAATGATTTTTTCATTTAACCCATAACATAGGTAACTTTTGATAGATAAATACTGATGAATAAACCTAAAACAAATGGGCAACAAAAAGAAGAACTAGCCTCTAAGGGAGTCCAGAAAATCCGGACAATAATTGAAGGATTTGATGAAATCACGCATGGAGGCTTACCTATAGGGAGAACAACTCTCGTTAGCGGTACTTCCGGTACCGGGAAAACTTTGCTAGCGCGTCAGGTTCGTTGCCACGGACGTAATTGTGTGGTTTATCCGGGAGTGTTTGTGAGTGTTGACGAATCGCGCGAGGAGATCAGGCACGATG
>JBFRWL010000612.1:0-10804 GCA_051439565.1 Prochloraceae cyanobacterium | reverse complement strand
GACTTGATTTTCTCTGGCTAAAAAATTGATAAAATAGAAACAAAACTAGAAGTCAAAGTTAATTGCGATCGCTTCGCTAACTGACTATTAATACTCAAGCGCTCACCTTGATTGTTACTCTAGCGATCGCCAAGTTTAAATTAAGAGATAAAGTTAGGGAAGATTCTCGAAAAGCGATCTCGCATAAATCCTCATTGCAGTGCCTTTGGGGTCTTTATCTTTAGTCTCTGGATCTAGATCTATATAATGGACGCATTAGAGGGAAAATCAGTAATTTTGAATTTTGTTTAACTAGGATTTATTTATAACGAATGTTAGATATAATAAAATTGTACTGAATTCTATAACTTTAATTCATGCCTAAAATTGTTGACCATGAGCTATATCGGAAAGAGCTACTGCAAAAGTGTTTCGATTTGTTTGCGCAGAAGGGCTATGGCTCGCTAACGATGCGGCAGATTGCTCAAAAAATAGGCGTTTCTACGGGAACGCTGTACCACTACTTTTCTAGTAAAGAAGAGTTATTTGTACAACTAATTGAAGAAATAACCGAGCAGGACATTCTCCGTGCGAGTGATGCCATCGAGAATGAAGATTTAGAAACCATAGAGGAACGAGTATTGGCTCTAGGTCGATTTATAGTTAAGAATGAAGATTACTTTCACAAGCAAAACTTGGTCTTGATTAATTTTTTCCAGAAGCCAGAGTTAGGACAAGAGAAGCTTATTGAAGCCGTCAAACGCTCATATAAACGCTATCAAGAAGAAATAATGAAGTTTCTCCGCATAGACGATCGGGCGCTCGCCAATCATGTCTGCTGTCTTATCGATGGCGTAATTTCTCAACGAGCCTTCGCTCTAGAATCAGTCAGGCTCGAGGAACAAATAGAATTATTAGCTCAAATGCTTAGTCTCTATGGGGAACATCAACTAACCTCTGAAGAGAAATCAAAGAAATAATCCTTGACAGTTTTTTATAACAAATGTTAGATATAAAATAAGAGTCTCAGATGATTCACAGCTTTAATCCCTCATTATCGGAGCTTTTAAGATGAATGCTTCCGCATCTTCGAAATCATCAAAACTTTGGTTAATTGGAGTGCTGATTACGACGACAGCGCTTACTGGTGCAATGGTGTTGTGGGAAGGTTCTCATTCAAAGCAACTCAAAGCTAATCAGTTATCTACAACAGAAACTGTACCAATCCTCAAAAAAGTGACAGCTTTAGGTCGATTAGAGCCAGAAACGGAAGTAATCAATTTATTTGCGCCCTTAGCACTAGACGGAGATCGAGTCGCCCAAGTTTTAGTCAAGCGAGGAGATTGGGTTGAAACTGGTCAAGTTGTAGCTATTTTAGCCAGTCGTGAGCGGCTCCAAGCTGCCTTAGAAGAAGCTCACGAAGAAGTTAAGGTGGCGCGAACAAGACTGGCACAAGTGAAAGCTGGCGCGAAAACTGGAGAAATTAGAGCCCAACAAGCTCAGATTACGCAACTAGAAGCCGAATTACGAGGACAAAAGGCTGCTGTTCGCGCAACGATCGCCCGCTGGCAATCAGAAGTGCGCACAGCTAAAGCCGAATACGAACGTTATGAGTATCTATTTCAAGATGGAGCGCTCTCTGCTTCCCAACTAGACAATAAACGTCTAACTTGGGAAACCGCGCAAGCTCAATTAGAAGAAGCACTAGCTACCGAACATCGAACTCTCACAACTCTAGAAGCTCAAATAGCAGAAGCTAGAGCAACTCTCAACCGAATTAGTGAAGTTCGTCCGGTAGACTTACAGACAGCACAAGCACAAATCGAACAAGCAATCGCTAAAGCCAAGAGAGCCCAAACCGAACTGGCTCAAGCTTATGTTCGGACTCCCATGACGGGTCAAATTCTTAAGATTCATACCTATCCTGGCGAAACCATTGACGAAGAGCATGGGATTGCTGAATTAGGACAAACCCAGCAAATGGTAGTAGTGGCAGAAGTTTATCAAACAGATATTGCTCGAGTCCGTTTGGGACAGAATGCATTAATTACCAGCCCAGTTTTCTCCGAAGAACTGCACGGTACAGTCAGCGAAATTGATTTACAGGTTAGTAGACAGAAAGTTTTTAGCAACCAACCAGGAGAAAATCTCGATCGCCGTGTGGTGGAAGTCAAAATTCGTCTTACCCCTGAAGATAGCCAGATGGTGGCTGGTTTGACTAACTTACAAGTACAGACAGCGATTCTGTCAATTTCAGAAAATCAGCCAGCTTCTCATTTGCCTTAATTTATAACAAACATTCGATTTAAAACATTCCAGTAAGTCGATCGACCATCAATAATCAACAATTATGTTCTTAAAAAAAACGCCCCTAGCATGGCGACAATTAGTGAAAGAAAAAGCCAAGTTAGTAATAGCCATTGCTGGCATCGCTTTTGCCGATCTGCTGATGTTCTTTCAATTAGGGATGCTCGATGCCTTATACGACTCAGCGACTAATCCCCATCGTAAGCTCCAAGCCGATTTAGTCATAATTAATCGTCAGGTTAAGACTTTAATTGACATGAGTAGCTTTTCCAGAGCGCGACTGCAACAAACACTTGCCTACGAGCAAGTCGAATCAGCTTCTCCTCTCTATGTTGATTTTGTCAATTGGCGTAATCCCAATACCCATATCGAGAAAAAGATTCTTATCTGGGGATTCGATCCGGTTAATCCTGCTTTTGCTTTATCTCAAGCCGCTTCCCCTCTCGAGCAATTGCCAATGTTGAATCGGGTGATGTTCGATCGTGCTTCTCGTCCAGAATATGGCGCAATATCTCAATTACTCTCAACTTCAGGCTCTTTAGAAGCTCAGGTTGGGGATAGAGTCGTTCAAACCATCGGACTATTTAAGATGGGTGCTTCCTTTGGTGCAGATGGCAACCTGATTGCGAGTGATTCTACTTTCTTCAATATTTTACGCGAGCGCCATCCTCATCAGATAGATATTGGATTAATTCGACTCAAATCAGAGGCAGATTTAAAAACCACTCAAGCACAATTAAGAGCTGGATTACCCAATGATATAGAAGTTTTGACCAGACCAGAATTTATTCAACTTGAGATTGATTACTGGGCCAGTCAAGGAACAGGTTTCATCTTTAATCTGGGAGTCTTCGTGGGCTTCTTTGTCGGCACAATCATTGTTTATCAAATCCTCTACTCGAACGTATCCGAACATTTACCAGAATACGCCACTCTCAAAGCAATGGGTTACAGTGAGCGCTATTTACTAATTATGCTGATGCAGGAAGCACTAATCTTAGCTGCATTAGGATTTATGCCTGGTTTGTTAGTTTCAATCGGACTCTATCAGGTTACTTACGCTGCTACCTTGCTCGAAATTGCCATGAAACCCAGTCGCGCCCTCATCGTGTTGTTACTAACCATCCTGATGTGTGCAACTTCAGGTGCGATCGCCATGCGTAAACTGCAATCGGCTGATCCTGCTGATATTTTTTAACTATTAACCATGAACCATCAAGCATCAACTAAGCCAGTCATATCGATTTCTCAACTCGATCATTACTTTGGTCGGGACAATCTTCGCAAACAAGTTTTGTTTGACATTAATTTAGAAATTTATGCGGGTGAGATTGTGATTTTAACTGGGCCTTCTGGTTCTGGTAAAACTACATTACTCACTTTAATGGGGGGATTACGTTCGGCACAATCGGGCAGTCTCCAGATTCTTGGCCAAGAGATTCTCGGAGCTTCCAAACCACAATTAACCCAACTGCGTCAGCAAATTGGTTATATTTTTCAAGCTCACAATTTATTGTCATTTTTGAGTGCTAAAGAAAACGTGCGTATGTCCTTAGAACTTCACAACCAATATTTAGAACAAGATCTAGATGCTCAAGCTATTTCTCTACTCGAAGCAGTTGGTTTAGGTCATCATGTCGATTACTACCCAGAACAGCTCTCAGGAGGACAAAAACAACGAGTTGCCATTGCCCGTGCTTTAGTGAGTCATCCATCTATTGTGTTAGCCGACGAACCTACTGCTGCACTTGATAGTAAATCTGGTCGAGATGTAGTAGAAATTATGCAGCAACTAGCAGAACAACAAAGTTGTACTATTCTACTAGTAACTCACGACAACCGTATTCTCGATATTGCTCATCGCATTATCTATATCGAAGATGGGCAACTGCAACGTTTCCAGTGAGGCTGGCACGAATTTTCGCAACGACAGGATGAATCCGAGAGGTCAAATGAGCAAAGTGTCATCTAATTTTTCCTTGACATACAGAGTGATCTGTTTAAAGAATGAGGCTACGTTGATTGCTAATTACATTTTGTTGTCTTGAATACTCCCTCTAGTCAACAAGGTTGTTTAATTTACGTAAAAACTGGACATCTCAATTAACAACCATTTAATTTAGTCGGTTAAATCTTAATATTCCACAAGCTTTCCTGATACTTCTTCACATCCTCAATAAAACGCTGAGGATAGACATTACGAAATTTATGATGGTCTTGAGGAATAGTCTCGATCATAAAGTCAATCATTCCTTGAGGATCGAGTTGCAACTCGTCACCCGCAAATAGTTGCTGGGCATCGCGAACTGGCTTTTCCGGGGTGAAGTTTCGCTCGGTGTCGTACCATTGATCTAGGGTGTCGTACATACGATCGTTAAAGCCCGTACGGAATGGACCAGGGTTAATGGTGGCAATCTGGACTCCAGTACCTTCCATTTCCTCACGCATTAACTGTACGATAGCTTCCAGGGCGTGTTTGGACGCGCAATAGGGTGCGAGAAACGGGAAGGTGGAAAACCCCGCGATCGAAGAAGTAAAGATAATCTTTCCCTTCCCTTTTTTGGCAAAATGACGGGCGAAGGGCTGGATAAATTCTAGCGTGCAGAAGACATTCACCTCAAATACGCGCCGTATCCGCTCGACGGGAATTTCAGCGATGGGACCCGTTTCGCCAGTAGCTGCGTTGGGAGCTAAAATGTCGATCTTGTCGGCATATTTCTCAAACACAAATTCACGTTCTTCTTTATTGAGCAGATCCAGCTTAACGACTTCAATTTCCACGCCTTCTTTTTCTGCTGCTGCTCTGAGTTGAGTAACCTGCGGCCAGATTTCACAGGTAGCAATTACCTGATGACCTTTTTTTGCCAACCCTAGCACCGTACCTTTACCAAGTCCCGAACCTGCACCTGTCATTAAAATTGTCTTACTCATAAGAAATACCCTTTCTTGGGAAAAATACTTTGATTTGTGAAACAAACTTAGATAATTTGATGACTTTTATAGATGGTTGGTTCGCCATCCAAAATGTCCTTGAATTTTTCAACCGCTGAAGTAAGATGGGGTGTTTTCCAATGTGCAGATTCAACATCCGCATCTTGCCATTCTTCAAAGGACAGTATGATATTAGGATCTTCTTGGTGACGATAAAATCCATATTGCAACGCCCCTGCTTCCTGACGAGTCTGTTTTGCTAGCTCTTTGAGAACCGTAACTAGCTCGTCAAACTTTCCAGTTTGAGCCTTTAATACGGCAACAGTGTATAGTTTTTCGCTCATGGTTTTTATTCTTGGCCTCTAATGTACTATTGATGACTACAATTGGAGTTGATGAATCAGTTATCCTTAAATCGGGCTGCATTGGCAGCTTGAGCAGTGTCAACATCACCCCGACCAAAAAACTCAGGTACGGGTTTGGGTTTTTCTAAAGCTCTTTGGGTAGCAGGTCGTTCGTCAATACGGTCAAACCAAGCTTGAAGGTTGTTCAGCCCATCTACAGAAACCTTTGCCCAATAGTAGGATCTCGTCCAAGGATAAGTAGCGATATCTGCGATCGTAAATTCATCTCCCAGCAAGAAGGTTTTACCCTCAAGCTGTTTATCCAACACTTCGAGTAGCCTGCGCGACTCTTTTACATATCGCTCGATAGCAAACTCATCCCGATGTCCCTGGGGTTCGGCAATCCTTTGAAAGTACATAGCCTGTCCCATCATTGGTCCGATGCCACTCATCTGAAACATCAGCCATTGAAGTGCTTGAGAACGAGCTTTTGAGCTTTTTGGCAGAAATTTGCCATATTTCTCCGCTAAATACCAAAGAATAGCACCCGACTCAAAAACAACGAAATCCTCATTACCTCGATCTACGATCGTTGGAATACGTCCGTTCGGATTGAGCTTCATGTACCAATCTGACTTTTGTTCTTTTTTAGAAAAGTCAATATAGGTCATGTCATACTCAACTTCGGCTTCTTCCAGAAAGATTAGTGGCTTCCAGCCGTTCATGGTGGAGGCTGTATAAAGATGAATCTCTGGTGGTTTGGTCACGATCTTTTCTCGGTTCTAAATTAATAGTGTTCTTTGAAGAGAATTGATTATAGTTACCTCTAGCAAATTCGTTAGTTTCTTTACCTAAAATTAAAAGCAGAGTTTTCATTAGTTTGCCCTGATTTATTTGGTATTTGTCACTGCCATAATTGAAAGATATAAAATCAAGTTACTATAGTCAACCAGTATACTTTTAGTAACCAGGTGCGGAATGAGTTCTAAAATTGAAATAGAAACCGACGATCTAGGTCGCAAGCGTGCAATTGAACCTTGTCTTACACCTTGCCCAATTGAACGGGGAATGAGGCTTGTAGGCGGAAAATGGAAAGGATCTATTCTTTGGCATCTCAAGAATGAACCCGTACGTTTTGGCGATCTAGTTCGTCAACTCGGCGGAGCGAGCAAAAAGATGGTAACTCAAAGGCTAAGAGAGATGGAGAATGATGGTTTGGTTAAGCGTCAGGTAGTTAGTACAAAACCTTTTGCAGTAACCTATGAGATCACTGATTTTGGGAGAACAACACTCTCGTTTTTAGAAGAGTTGAAGAAATGGGCAGAGCAACAGAACATCTAATCTCTCTTAAGCAAAAATATCCGAGCGGTTAGAATCGAGATAAAAGACTGGCATTTATTCTACTGACAAGAAAACCTGAAAATAGAGTCAAAACAACAGTAAGAGTCGCGCCGCAAAGCGGATACCGAAGGGATCGCGCTACTCCAGACCTGCTCAAAGAGATTGCCTACAAGCTAGGCTATACACACAATAATCAAGGTACTACTGGAAAATTATTGGACGCGATTGCTCAAGGCGATATCGTTCTAACAGTGATTCGACCCAAGTTGTCTAAAGAGGTCAGGAATCAGAACTCAGAAGTCAGAAATAGTGAGTAGAGACTAGAGATTTGATAGTAGAAGATAACAGTAAACTAAAGACTTTTTTAGTTATAGACATGATAATTTAAGCGAATTGTATTTACCCACTACCTACTACCTAACTAGACGAATATAATTTTTATCTTTGGCACTTTATTTGGCTTAAATAGGCACTGAACGGTTTTGTATTTTCACGACTAATTACCTCTGAGGATGAGGTGACAGAATTGAGAGTGGAATGAAAGCAATTTTTCTGCTTCATAATATGTCTAAACTCTGTTAAAATCTTAAAATTAAATCCTCACCGTTGAGCCTGAAAAATCTGTTCAGCAGTCAAATTTAGTTCGGGAAAAGTTGATGATTTATTAATTACCTCTTTTTCTCTAAACTGTTGTACTTGATACTCTCCATCCACAAGCTGATAAATGGAGAGGGTTGGTTGTTTTGGCTGCCCAATAAAACGGACTCCTCCTATTCCTAAATAATCGACAATCCAATATTCACAAATACCTATCGCCTCGTAATCAATTATCTTGTAGCCATAATCATCCCGCCAGTTGGTGCTGACAATTTCAATAACTAAAGGAATTGATTCTCCATTAATAAGGGTTGATTTCTTTTCCCAAAATGGCTCAGATGCGAGATGTCGGCGATCAATAAGTAATAAGTCTGGATTATACCCAGTTTCTTTATCTTTTAGTTTGACTAATGCTTTAGGCGAAATACGATAGGGCAAATTCATCCTTGTGTATTCTAAGGTTAATTCTTGGGTGAGAAATCCAGCAATATCTTCATGTTTCCCTGTGGGCTGCATTTCAATAATTGTTCCTTCATGTAATTCATAGCGTCTATTTTCTGGTAGCCATTCAATAAATTCATCAAAGGTTATTAGTTGTGGTAATGATTCAATCATGGAAAACCTCACTTTTCACTAATCTTCTAAAAAGCAGATCGCTTATCGGAAAAATAGGATGTAAGATTATATATTTGGTGCGAGGTCTAATTACTCGACAATAGCCTGGCGAGCATCTTCGAGATCGGCGCTTACCGCTTCCTGCAATTGCTGGCGGAAGGTGATATCGATCGCGTTGATACGACGCCAGTTGGGCAAAGATTTACGGTATTCTTTGAGGGAGATGGTGGCGAAGTCTTGGTGTAATTTTCCCAGTACCTCTAGGAACTGATCCACTAATGATTCTTCAGCGGCGCGATCGTAGGGGAAATCATTAAATGAAGCATCAACAGCATAGCTGTGCAAGATACGTTTTGCTGTTACCTCGTAAAGCTCTTCCAGGGTCGCCAAATAGTCCCCGGTGACAATAACGTGTTCTTCGCGCTGTAAAGCACCGAGCAAGACGATCGCAATATCACGGCACATTTTGCGCAATCCTTCATCATCGGAACTGCCAACTTTCTGATGCTTGTGATCGAAAAAGCCTAAATCGACTTGGCATACTCGCAGAGGAACCACGTTGCGGTAAACTTCACAGAGCATCCCAATTTCTAAACCCCAGTGGGGTGGAATTTGAAGGTTCATAGCCATGTCAGAAGTAATGGCAAATTCCCCACTTAGAGGGTAGCGAAAACCTCTGAGAAAGCGCAGCAAGCGTGAGCTAGGGTGCATTTCTTGGAGAGCGGACAATAGAGGAAAAACCCATAAGCGCACGACTCGACCCATAAAATGCCCTTGGTAAAGACGGGTGTAATAAGCTTTGGAATAACTGATCCCGTAGTTCTTAAGCAGGGGAAAGAGGAGTTTGGCGGGATAAGTGCGATCGAAGGTGAGAATATCCGCATCGTGCAAGCAGATGTAGTCCGCCAGCATAGTAGTGATTCCCAAAGCTTTCCAAACCGATAACCCTTTCCCCTCAGGAAAATCGGTGATGTCAACGCCGTTAGGTTCTTCCCGCAATTGCTGGAAAAGCTTCATCACCCTTGGACCATTACACCACATTGGTAATACGTTTTGGGGGAGTACGCACAGACGGCGGTAAACGTCGATATACTGTTCCCAGGTTTCGGCATGGAGAGCAACGATCGCGTACTGAAGATAGGAACACTTGCCTAACTCGGAAATAATATGAGCCATTGCAGGCTTCTCAAACTCTGAGTAGAGTGCGGGTATTAGTACTGCAGTACTCTTTTTAGTCGATGGTAAGTCCCGAAAATGTGAATCTACTTCACTCTTCCAAGTACCGAAATCATGCAAGGTCACAAATAACCCATTCTGAAAAAAATCCACCTGACAACCTCCCCAGCAGAACAGTAAGCGCAAGTAATGTTCAACTCTACCATTTTATGGGAAGGCTACTAACTCTGGTTTATAGGTTTGCAGTGCTTTCATGTACTGAACCCGCTCAAAAGCGTCTTTATTAGGACAGTTAAGCTGACTCATACTGCCTTGTAGCTGCTTGAGTGACTCGTATTCGTGAGTAGTCAGCCATTCGATCGTATCCTGCTCAATTACCCGAATTTGTTCGATACCGTGGCGCAGCAGTACGCTGACGAGTTGAGTAATACTGGCTCCCGCCATCAACATTTTTAGTACGTCAGTTGCTTTGTGAATGCCGCCAGTCGCGGCCATATCTGAGGATATACGTCCATAGAGAATAGCAATCCAGCGCAAAGGCAAGCGCATATCTTGGGGGGTACTTAAAAGTACATTTGATCGCACTTCCAAATTTTCTAGATCGATATCTGGCTGATAAAAACGATTAAATAAAACTAGACCATCAGCACCAGTTTCAGTCAATTTTTTGGCCATATTCGCCATGTTGCTGAAATAAGGACTCAGCTTCATAGCCACGGGAATATTAATCTGTGATTTGACCGCCTCTAGGATTTCAAGATAAGCCTGCTCTAGCTCAGCGCCGCTCAGTTCGAGAGCGGTGGGGATGTAATATATATTTAACTCCAGTGCATCTGCTCCCGCCTGTTCAATTTGATAGGCATAGTCGCTCCAACCTCCTACCGTCGAACCATTGAGACTTGCTACGATCGGAATATCTACCATTTCTTTTGCTTTACGGATCTGATTGAGATATTCCTCAGAGCCAAGGTGAAAGATTTCCGGTTCGGGGAAATAGGTTAGAGCCTCAGCAAAGCTTTCTGTCCCGTAGGCAAGGTAATGGTCTAACTCCAGGCGCTCTATTCGCAACTGCTCCTCGAAAAAAGAGTGTAAAACTACTGCTGCTGCTCCAGCATCCTCCATTCGCTTAATATTATCGATATTTTCACTCAAGGGAGCTGCGGCACCAACTACTAAAGGCGATCGCAACTCTAATCCCATGTAAGTCGTACTCAGATCCATATTTTCCCTCCTCTTTTATTAGGGTCTGGAAAGCAAACTAGTTGGCGAAGAAACGAGTCAGAAGAATAACACAGAAATTTATCCTCAAAAACTCGTTTACTCGTTACTCGTTACTTGTTACTTGTTAGACGATCAACTTTAGCAGTAGAACCGTTGTTGATGCGTTCATTCTTGCCGTTATGTATTTCTAACTGCCGTGCGGCTAGGTATTGATACATTTGCCAGCGAATATTGACATCTTCTTGTGCTTCGGCGAGTAAACGTTTTGCTTGTTCGGGTTTGCTGCTGTCTCT
>JBFRWL010000611.1:0-4201 GCA_051439565.1 Prochloraceae cyanobacterium | reverse complement strand
CGTTCTCGCTGGTGTCGTCGCCTTCCTTGGATGCTGCTGGGGATAATTCCTTTTAGTTTTTTATTCTTCTTGCAGTGGATCGTTCCTCATTTTAGTGGGGATAGTAATGTTAATAACCTGTGGTTATTTGCCTATTATCTCCTGATTGGAGTTTTATTTAATATTGCCTACACTGCCGTTAACTTACCTTACCAAGCTCTCACACCAGAACTAACTGAAGATTATAACGAACGGACTAGCCTCAACAGTTTTCGCTTTGCTTTTTCCCTGGGTGGCGGTCTGTTATCTTTAGCGTTAGCAGCTCTAATTTTTGCTGCCTTTCCCGATGATGGCATTCGGCAATATCTAACTTTAGGCTTAACTACTGCGGGTCTGGCGTCGATCGCTCTGCTGTGGTGCGTTCTCGGCGTTCAAGAACGAGGGGAAAACCCAATACTCAATCCCTCTCAAAAAAAGATTTTTGGCATCTTTCTGACTTTATTTGGCACCTTATCGATTATTTATGCAGTTATATCCCTTACCCGATCGTTCTTGGTACAGGGACAAGTTAATCCAGTCACAATCCTGACAACGGCGATCTGGATAATTATAGGTCTTCTGATTGGCGCTTTTGGCTGGACACTCCTTTATTCTAAGCCAGAAGCATATTTGAACGAACGCCTTGAAGTTGCTTCCGAATCTAATCCTAACACCAGCCAATCTTTACCCATTACCGAACAACTGCGGATTGTTTTTAACAACAAAGCATTTTTATATGTTATTGGTATTTACTTATGCTCCTGGTTGGCAGTTCAGTTAATTGGTTCCAATTTGCTTTACTTTGTCGTCAGTTGGATGGGTCTACCTGGCACTACTTTTACTTTAGTGGCATTTATCGTACAGGGAACTGCTCTGCTGATGCTATTTGTTTGGAAAATGGTAAGCGATCGGGTGGGAAAAAAAGCAGTTTATTTTATGGGTACCTCTATTTGGATTATCGCTCAGGTAGGTTTATTTTTTCTACAACCCAGTCAAGTTAGTTTTATGTATTTCTTGGCATTTCTGGCAGGTGTAGGCATATCTGTAGCTTATCTCATCCCCTGGTCGATGGTTCCCGACGTAATTGAACTGGACGAATTGCAAACAGGTCAGCGTCGCGAAGGTATTTTTTATGGTTTTATGGTACTGCTGCAAAAATTTGGGCTAGCACTGGGACTTTTTTTAGTCGGGATTGCTTTGCAGGTGTCGGGATTTATTGAGACAGCAGCAGGACAACCTATACCGGAACAACCCCCCTCAGCACTGCTAGCAATACGTTTGGTAATTGGTCCGCTGCCAACTCTAGTCTTAATTGGCGGTCTGGTTCTTGCTTATTTCTATCCTATTACCCGTGAAGTACACGCAGAAATTCGTTTGAAGTTGCAAGAACGCAAGAATCAGTCTAGTAGTTAGCCCCTGATTCATAAGCTAAGCTTATAATTTCTCCTCATTAAAGTTGATTAATTTTAACTGATAATGAGCTCCGAGAAGAAGTTATTGAAATATTCCTATCAATTCCTGCGCCATGTAGTCACGCCACCTGGTTTATCTATCAAGATAATTCCTCGAGCTTTTAATGCGTCTCGAATGCGATCGCTCTCGGCATAGTTTTTTGCCTTTCGCGCCTCAGCACGTTTTTGGATCTCTGCTTCTATATGTTCGTCGGTTAACCCATCTCGAGCTTCTTTGACATTTTCTTCGATTTGTGCGTCGAACCCTAACACCTCTGCTAAGCTAACCAGAGTGTGCCAAAGTTTTTGTAATTCTTCGGGTGATGCTTCTGTTTTCTCCTCGTGAACCAGTATATTTCCTTGTGTAACTAATTGTTTAGCTATTTCAAACAGAACTGCTAAACCGCCAGCAAAATTAAAATCATTGTCTACTGCTTCTTGGAACTGTTGGAGATAGTTAGTGCTGAGTGGAGGATTTTCTAAATTTTTCCAGCCTATTTCTATACCATATTTTTGACCAAAAAGCAACCCTTCTTTGAGAGTTTGCCAACCATTAGTAGCAGCTTGTAATGCCTCATCGGTAAAATCGAGGGGTTTGCTGTAGTGTGCGTTCAAGATAAACAAACGTACTGCCATTGGGTCTACCGATCGAGCGAGTAAATCCCGAATAGTGATAAAGTTGCCCAGAGACTTGGACATTTTCTCGCCGCCTACCTTCACCATCCCAGTATGCAGCCAATACTTTGCCAGTGGTTTGCCAGTAGCCGCTTCTGATTGAGCAATTTCGTTTTCGTGGTGGGGAAAAATCAGATCGTTGCCACCTACATGAATGTCGATAGTTTCTCCTAGATGTTCTCGCACCATTGCCGAACATTCAATGTGCCATCCAGGACGACCAGCACCCCAAGAAGATTCCCAAGAGGGTTCTCCAGGCTTAGAAGCTTTCCACAGAGCAAAATCGAAGGGGTCTTTTTTCTTAGAAGCTTCAGGATCTCCTACATCTACTCTTCCACTTGCCCCCGCTTGCAAATCTTCTAAATTTCGTCCCGAAAGCTTGCCGTAAGTGGAAAACTGACGCACGCTATAGTAAACATCGCCTTCGGCGGGGTAAGCAAAGCCTTTTTGCTCTAACTCGTACACCAGCCGCTTAATTCCATCTAGGGTATGAGTAGCGCGGGGATAGAGATCGGCTTTTTTGATGCTGAGTTGTTCCATATCCTCAAAATAGGCGGCGATGAAACGTTCCGAGATCTCCTCCATCGATTTACCTTCTTGCCGCGCTCGGTTGAGAATTTTGTCATCAATATCAGTAAAATTCTGTACGTATTTCACCGAGTAACCGCGCCATTCTAGGTAACGGCGCACTACATCCCAGACTAAACAAGTTCGCGCATGACCCAAATGGCAGTAGTCGTATGCCGTGATACCACAGCAGTACATCCGCACCTTGCCATTTTCTAGCGACTCAAATGGTTCTTTACGACGGGTGAGGGTGTTGTAGAGAGTTAGGGTCATGACAGTTAAGACTAGGGATTATAAGCAATAATAGTGGAATATAAGTAAGGCTCGTTAGGAAGTAAACATTCTTGTTTTTCTCGATCGCCTTACCCCCTTAATATATTGTGACGTTTTTGCAGTTTTCCCAAGTAAGTAAAGTTATGCCAATAGCAAATACGCAATCGGTTACTTCTGAGGGAATGGATACCCTTAAAAGTGGTTTGCCAGTAACTATCATTACTGGTTTTCTTGGCAGTGGCAAGACCACTCTTCTTAACCATATCTTGAGCAATCAGGAAGGACTCAAAACTGCCGTTCTCGTTAATGAGTTTGGTGAAATCGGCATTGATAATGAGCTGATTGTCGCTACTGAAGATAACATGGTGGAGCTTAATAATGGCTGTGTTTGCTGCACCATCAACAATGACTTGATAGATGCAGTTTATAGAGTTCTCGAACGTCCAGATAAGGTAGATTACTTGGTAGTGGAAACAACGGGAGTAGCCGATCCCCTACCAGTAGCACTTACCTTTTTGGGTACGGAATTGCGAGATATGACCCGCCTTGACTCGATCGTTACGTTAGTAGATTCTGCCAATTTCAGTCTGGACTTATTTAACAGTCAAGCTGCTTACAGCCAAATTGCCTACGGCGATGTCATTCTCCTCAATAAAACCGATCTGGTAGATGAAGCTGATGTAGACCTTTTAGAGGGAAGAGTTCGCGAGCTCAAAAAGGGAGCGAGAATTATCCGCACCCAAAAATCGCAAGTGTCTCTACCTTTAATTCTCAGCGTTGGTTTATTTGAGTCCAATCGCTATTTTGAGGAAAAAGAATCTCAGCAGCATCACGACCACGACCACGACCACGACCATCACGACCATCACGACCATCACGACCATCACGAACACGACCACGATCATCACGACCACGACCACCATCACCATCATCACTCCAATCACTTAGAAAACGATGGTTTTACTTCCATCTCTTTCCAAAGTGAGAAGCCTTTTTCTATTCGCAAGTTTCAGAATTTTTTAGACAATCAGCTACCGGATAATGTGTTCCGCGCCAAAGGTATTCTTTGGTTTGACGAGAGTCCCAAGCGTCATATTTTCCATTTGAGCGGTAAGCGGTTCACAATTGAAGATGAGGAATGGAAAGGAGAACCCAAAAATCAGTTAGTGTTGATTGGTCAAAATTTAGACAACAACAAGTTAAACCAGCAACTAGAA
>JBFRWL010000610.1:0-3609 GCA_051439565.1 Prochloraceae cyanobacterium | reverse complement strand
GAACTCCGAACTTAATCTTAATCAAGGTGTACTTCACTAATTCGAGCACCGCTATACTTAGACCTAGACAATTATATTACTCTCAATGGAACATATCCCGTGAAAAATTTGCATAAACTAACTTCTTCTCTTATTTCCTCCCTCGCTACTATCGGCATCTTGTTTCCAGGTGTCTTGATTAAGGCTTTAGCTCAAGAAACCAATACTTCCTGTACTGAAGCTAATGCCCAATTAAGTGCTGCTCAAAAATATGATGTCATTGTCTTTGGTGATGAAATCCCAGGAGTGATGACAGCGATTAAAGTCAAACGAGAATTGGAGAAGAGGAATGGTAAAGCTAAAGTTGCGCTAATTACAGAAGGAGATACCAAACGAGGAATCGGCGGACACTTGGTTAGAGGTGGCTTGGCTTATCTCGATCGAAATCAAGTTCCTCGCGATATGCGAAGCGAGTTAGGAACTTTTGGGGCTTCTAGTCAACTCTATCAAGAATTTATCGACCTCACAGGTACAGAAGCAATTGCCCTAGATCGCTTTAGGGCAACCCAAGCATTTGAGAATATCTTTGGGCGGGAAGAAATAGAACTGATTGATAACGTCGAATTGCAGTCCATAACTACAGCAGGGAAAATAGTCTGTTCTCTGACTACTGCTAACAATGGTTCCTATATCGCTGGGCAATTTATCGATGCTACCCAAGGGGGCAAGTTAGCAGAGATGAGTGGTGTAGAGATAATTCTAGGCTTTGCACAAGTGGGTCTACCTGACAGTACTCTTAGTGTGGGTTGGGTATTTGAAGTATACGACAAAGATATTGAACAACTAAAACAAATAGAATTAGGCTTAATCGAGCGTTTTTTAGATGTTGGCGATCGCCAAGCCCAGGATTGGCTAGCAACAGCTAGTGGTAACAATTCAGAAAAATTAGCTGATTTTAAGCAGTCTTTTACCGACGCTCACGAGCGACCAGCTATTATGTACCAGGCGACTCCTGATTCTGCGGATGTGCGCGCTTTGGCATTTAGTGGAGCATATCATGGCAGAACTAACACATTATTCGATCTACGAAAATCTCAAGGGATACTAGATCGCGCTAATATTGCCGTACTGGATAATCGACTCAGTTTAAATGCTTTGCTATTTGATGTTAATGCTACCCAAGCTAGAGAATTGAGTAATAATGGGGCTAAACCTACCCCAGCGATGATGGAAATAGGCAAGGAGGTAGAAGCCTTTTTTGAGAGTTTAGGTATCCCTCAAATTGAGTTGATGGACGAGCTTTATATTCGTACTGTGGGACAAATAGCTAATTCTCTTGACGATCTAACGGCAACTAAAATGGCTGATGGAGGAGTGCCAGTAGAAGAAGCTTTAGGAACTTTTTCCTATCACTTAGATGCCAGAGGAGGTATTGCTGGTTTGCGGGAGAAAATTGTCGCTGCGGGAATACATGAAATTCGCAGTGTCCTCATGCCGACATTTAACTACGGATTTCGCCACACTTTACCTATAGAGTATGAAAATCTGGCAGTATTAAGTCCTGCGTCAGGTTTTGGTGGTTTGGGCACAACCGCAGGTAGAATTGTCGAATTTAATGTTTCTGTTGGCGAAGGATTGGCCCTCGCTACGGCGATCGCCAATGCGGAAGGTCGCTCTTTACATTCAATTACCAATCAAGAAGTCAAACAAGCATTAGGCTATACTCCCCAAATTTATGGAAAACCAAGCAGTAGTGGGTTTGATATCTTTACTGTCGAAAAAACATTACGGAAATTTGAGTAATTTATAGAGTTACGATTAGTTTAATGTTTTTTGGTTGGAGAAATAATAACTCTTTTCTTCGATCGCGTAATTTTTTATACTTGTTTCTAAACTAACTTTGATTTGTATAAAATTTGCACAAATATTAAGCACAAAAGTACTTTCTAAGAAAGAAATTACCAGCTAACAAGGTCGAATAAGAATATCCCATTTTGGTAAGTGTGGATTTCGCAGGAGACGCAGTTCAATTTCTTCCATAGCTTTCTTGGTTAAAGAAATTCCTTTGTGATAAATCTTCTGGCTCAGGTTGACGATAGGGGGTATTCCCCTCCATTTCATAGTTTTCGCCCAGGACAACATGGTACTGGGGGCGGGAATTTGTGACTCATCAAACCCCTGACTTCTGAGTTGAGCAACCGCTTCGGAGGCGGTTAATCGAGTATAAGCTATAGAGGTAGCAAAACTAGGGTCTTGTTGGGCATGAGCTTCTGCTATTTCCTTCAATGCTGCTGCTGCAATGGGATGTTTTTCTTCCCAACTTTTCGCTCCGCTACACATTGATTGTGCGCCCAAACAAATAATTCCACTCCGTTTTTCTTCTAGTCCTAATTGGATATTTTTGCGACCCCAGCCCAATATGGTTTCTGCATATCTTGCATTACCATCACAATACTTTAAACACATTTCTGCTTGAAAGGCCCGACGTGAAGCACCATTCATTTTGGCAGCGGCTAGACGCAAATCTTCTATCTGAGATTCCGTTAATTTATTCCTCAAAGCGCGATCGCTTCAACTAATTCTCCCTTATCTTCTGGCTTTATGGCTGATATTTTGATTTTAAATTCTTTGGTATATTCTTTTTCAGAAATCACCTAAGGGGGCTAAGGGCAACGGGAAATGAATCTAGGGAACGGGATAACCCCATGCTTCTGTCAATTTAGGACAAGTCAGATGTGAAGCGCAAGGAGTATGGGAGTAGGATGCAGTAAGAAGCCAATGCCTTAACCCGAATAGACGGGTAATGCTGTAATACAGATGGGTAATGCCAAGGATATGCAGACGTACTGCCCTGAGTCTTAGTAAGGAAATAAGTAACTCTAAATGACTAAGACAGATTATCGGCACAACTGATTAACACCTTCTTAAAACCTGTTAATAACTACTAATAATTTGTCTTCACTAACAGTGAAGCTCCGTCGGTGACTGAGCTAAATTGACTATTCAAGCGCTACTTGCGGGAGAAGGAGGCAGGTAAAAACCAAAATCCGTAGATAAAAGTGGTACTCAAGGTTATGGTTTATCCTCCCTCACCCCTCGGTTAATAGCTTGTAAAATCCCATTCTACTGTGGTTTACAGAGCAAAAACAGAGTACTGAAAAGCCAGGAGGAGCGGTATGCGGCTGCTTGTCGCACGTACCGATTTGAATGGGAGGCTTGAGAAGCGATTCTCAGGTCGACCCCTAACGATGCTCAACTATCTATTCAAGATAACTCTAACTCACCGAATAGGGTGCGATCGCGGTCTTTAGTAGTACCTTCATTAAATTTCTAACTGAAGCTAGATCACCTTTATTACTATTATTTAAAGCTAACAACTCAAAACCTAACCCCACTGAGTGTGTCTTAGCAAATTCGTGGTTGTCGATCGCTTATTCGTTGCAGTTTAAGCTTGTGTTGAAATCAAAAAACAAATGTTTGAGGATGATTATGAGTGACGTACGCTTTTTGATCAGGGCAATTGATATTGCACGTATTTTAGGGCTACACGATCGCACTATTACTAGATGGAGTCTCAAAGGTAAGGTAGAGCGCAAAGAGCGCGGTAAGTATTGTTTATTGTCCGTGTTC
>JBFRWL010000609.1:0-10079 GCA_051439565.1 Prochloraceae cyanobacterium | reverse complement strand
AATCACGGGATATATTTAAAGCCTCGGATAAATCTCCAGAAGAAGTGCAAGAGTTGTTAGCCAAATTTGACGCAACTTGGGACGAACGCTGCGAAATTATCAAAGCTGGCTATAAAGATAGACTGCCAGGCATTGAAGACTCCACTGTTTGGAGCCAGGAACTAATTTATCTATTTAGAAAGCATCGGGATTTTATCAGCCAATCCGAACTGTACTACTTCCTTTATCATCCAGAACACATCGAGGAACAACAGCAGGAACTGTGGGGATACTTAGCCCTGGGAGGAATGAAATTTTTAGGAGATGTGCGATCGCGACATTTAAAAATCAAGGCACTGGAAAAACTCAATATCAAGTATTTCCTAGAGTCCGATAGACTGTGGACGTGCCACGACCCTGAAATCAAGCAGCTACTAACGAAAGCCCGCCGGAGTAAGAGCATATCAGCAGCATTAGGAATTACCCCAGGAAAGGATGCCATTAAATACTTAAAGCAAGTATTGAACTTAATAGGTTACGAAGTACGTCTTGAAAGAAGAGAAGCTGCTGGTAATCGTTATTACAAATTTGCCCCGGCCAAAGGAAGTAAAAAAGTGGCCTTAGATTTCGAGCTAGTCCGAACTATATTATCAAAATGCCTAGCTCAAAAATACGACCCTATTGCTGCAGCTTCAGACAAAAGCAGTAATAGCAAGTGGGAAGAGGCAAAAGCAGTATTAAATCTAACGTCGCCTGAGAATAAAGTCCAAACGGAATCAGAGCAGATGTCAGATGGCCTATTTAGTATAAATGATATAGGGGGCAATGACATTAAAACCAAGCTAGATTTATATCAGCCACCCCCAGACATCTATGAAGGAGATGTGGCCAAGTATGAGGATATGGAATTTATTGCTTCGGCTATAGAATTAGCGATCGACTATCCATCCTACCTGCTGAATGAAAACCGCAAAGCTAGCCCCTTAGAAGCTTTCAAGATGCAAATAGAGGATTTTGGCTGGAACGTAATTAAAGGAGCTGCCAAACTAAGCAAAGTCTTAGCAGACAAAGTTATTAGCCTTGTCGAGCAGCTCGTAGATGGGGGAGAGTGGGGCTTTGCGCCTGGGTGAAATTAGGGCAGCATTTCATTTCTTTTAAATATTGAATAGGACGCCAAAGATTAGGTCTGGAAAAAGCAATGCAGGATACAGGCTGAATTTGTGCTGCAATAAAGCGTATGCAGCAGTTAAAGAACGCGCCCCTAACTGCGACTTGAAAATTCCACTCCCATCGCAGCTCGCAGCTTCTCATACTCCTAGAATTTGAGTCTTGTAAGGGTAGTACGGGAGTCTTGTAAGAGTAATGGGAGTCGGTATTAGGGCAGTGGGGGTCGGTATGCAGCAGTCAACTTAATGCCCCTAACTGCGACTTACAAATTTGTAGGAGCATCACGGGGGTGACATTAATCCTGAGAGAAACTTTCAAACAGGCTGAGTCCTATTTGTTCTGTTTCAGAGAGCGGTTCTGGGGCAGTATTTTTTTCAGGTTGAGTTTGAGGCACAGGAGTCTGAGCCGGAGTCATATTGGCTGGCATAGGAGAGGAAGGTTCTGGCATTTCAAACATCTCTCGGAGAAATTGGATATGTGCTTCCAGTGAAGCGATAGAGTTAAGAGCAACTCTCCGTGCTTCATTAGCTTCGGAGTTCTCAAGGAGACCCAGAGGTGCATACAAAGTTCGGAATGATTCCAAAATCACATGATTGAGATGTCCGATATCAGGATGGTCTTCAATATATTGAATGGCATGAATCAAGTTGTCATGAGTATTCGTGTAGAAGCTTTTGCGAAGAGAAATTTGTTTAAGTATTTGGGGTCGTTTATTCATCTGAAAATATCTGTATATTCTGTGTATAAACAATGTAAAAGGAGTATACGGATGATTGACTACTGATAAGCAGTAAATTATCTGTAAGTGGGATGATTCTATATAAATAGTATACTGCTAGTTTACTTATCTATTTTCTATACTTTGACCAGAGGAAAAAAATGCAGGTTGTATTATACAGATAGGATAGCGAAAGTTGAAAAAAGTTGTTAGACTATGTACTGACGATAAGCGGATAATGAACGTTGTAACCGGAGCGAGTAGTAGACCTGGATTACAATTGTAGCTTGTCGCCCGGAGGATGCAAGGTGGGCCAAAAAGCGGGGCTTTATGGCTACACCCGATGCTGCCGCATCGCCTTCGCTCCTAACGTCGGAAGGTTGCTATTGATGTTACAGGATATGTGACAATGAAATTTAATAATTGTTTATTAAATCAACTATTTTTTTTGAATGAGCAACGCCAATGAGCAAAAAACTCTCGCCTCTAAGTTCCAGAGGAAAAAAAATCAAGCCCTCACAAAAGCGAACAGAACGGATTTACTCTCAGCTAACTCTAGAGGAGATGGCGATTTTTGAGCAGCTATGTAAGGAGGCGGGAGTACAAAAAGGTTTCTATATCAGAGCCGCGATATTAAGTAGTAATCAAAAGTCTGTAGCAAAACCAGTACCAGTACCGGAAATCAACCGTGAAGTTTGGTCAAGCCTGGCAAGATTGTCTGCCAATCTGAACCAGTATCAAAAAGCAATCAACAGCGGTATTGCAACTAGCTACCCACCAGGTATGCTGGAATCCGTGAGAGAATTAGTAGAAAAACTTCGGGCTGATTTGATTTCACATGAAAGCTAAAATCACCAGTGGCAAGAGCTTCAAAAATATAATCAACTATGTTTTTAGCCCTGGAGAGAAAGGCAAAAGTGATAGAGCCGACTGGGTAGGAGGAACGCTAGGCAGCAACAATCCCCAGGAAATGATTAAAGAATTTAATACAGTACAGCGTTTAAGACCAGACATAAACATTAAAAACCCCTCCTGGCATTGCTCCTTGACCTTACCAAAAGGTGAATATTTACCAGACGGTCAATGGTCTAATCTTGTAGATGACTTTATGGATAAAATGAAATTCAGTAAGTATAATCCTTATACCATAGTCAGACACAACGATACTGAATTCGATCATGTACATATAATAGCCAGCAAAGTACCGACAATAGGACCAGCCTGGAAAGACGGCCGAGAGATATTAAGAGCGATCGCCGCGACTCAAGAACTAGAAAAGGAGTATGGCTTGACCCAAACGCCCGGTTATAGGAAGAGGGAAAGCGCCCGAGCCACTTACCGGGAGCGCAAGAAAGCCGAAAATTCAGGAGTTACACCGCCAAGGATACAATTACAGGAATTGATAGATGAAGCGATCGCCGATAATCCAACAGCTCCTCAATTTGCTCAAAGATTAGAGGATGCCGGAGTAGTAGTAAGAGCAAGTGTCGCATCAACAGGAAGGATGGGTGGTTTTTCCTTTGAACTGGACGGCCTAGCATTTAAGGGTAGTAAACTGGGAAAAGCTTATGGGTGGGGTGGTTTGCAGAAACGTGGGGTTAGTTACGATGCCGAACGAGATGCAGAAGGACTTGAAAGGTACAGATTGCCAGTTGAAGAGCGCCCACCGCGTATCGAGGAGTCCGAAAAATCTACACCTATATATATAGATATAGAGAAGCCAGACCAAGAAGTCGAACGGGATAGCCAACGTCAGATAGAAGCAAAGCTCCAAGAACATCGTTATATGTCTCTATCTGAAGCAGAGCAATGGGTCGAATTTGACCGTATGTGGGAAGCAAACTCCTCAAAACGGCAGGCAGCACAGGAACAGGAACGCCAACGCATTAGAGAACGCGCCGAGGCTCTGTGGGCTAAAGTTGAAGCCGAGCGGGAGGAGGAGAAAGAGCGTGCTAGGAAGGTCACTCAGAGCGTCGGTCATTCTGATGAAAAGCCAGAAATTGCGGTAGAGCAAGAACCCGAACAGCCTCGCCAAGAGCAATCCGAGCCAATCCCCGAAGTTGCTCAAGTCCCTATAGAGCCGAGCGCATTATCCGCAGCATCTATACAGGAGCCAGGTCAACAACAGCAGTGGGTTGAGAACCTTTGTTATGACCTGGCAGACCTACTAAATAATGAACAGGCATCTGAAGTTAAAGGTAAACGTCGCACGATCGCTTGGGACCGAGAACAAAAACGCCTTACCCTACGGGAAAACAAAACTCAGAAAATTGTACTCGATGCAGAGTGGGATGAAAAAGAGGCGCGCTGGAAGGATAACGGCTCGACCCTTTCTCGTGCTGATTTCGATGATATTAGATATGGATTAGATAAATGGCGTACTGATAGAGAGCAAGAACTTCAGAAACAGAGGAGTTCAGGAGGATTTGAGTTAGATTAAGCCTTACCAAAAGCAGTCCCCACCATTTCCATGATGCTCCATTGTTTTTTATACCTTTATACTTTAAGCTTAGAGTTTAGTCCCTAAAACTTATTTTAAAATTAAAATTAAAAAAAATAATATGACTGGTACTTCTTTTGCTCAGGCAAATAAATTTTTTCAGGAAGGAAAATTAGAGGAGGCGATCGCTCTCTACAAAAAAGCCACGACTAAAAGTCCCCAATTCTACTGGTCTTACCACAACTTAGGGGAAGCCTTAATCAAAGCGGGGCGGATAGAGGAAGCTGTTGCTGCTTTTCGTCAATCGTTGGTCATCAACCCTGAATCGGCCTGGTCTCTCTACAAGTTTGGTGTAATGTTAAACAAGTTAGGCCAGTATGAGGAAGCCGTGGGTTATTTGCGTCAAGCAGTTGAACTGATAACAAATGTGCCTGAGTTTTATTTTGCTTTGGGAAGTGCATTGGTGCAGTTGGGGCAATGGTCAGAGGCAGAGGAGTTTCTCTACAAGGTGGTTCAGTTTTCTCCTGACTCTCTCCCTCTGAATGAGCAGGCAAAAAAAGTACATAGAGCTTCTGTAATGACGTTCTATGTATCGGAGGCTTATTTTTATTTTGGAGAGATTAAGTCTGGGCAACAGCAATGGTCGGAAGCTGTGGAATTTTATCGTCAGAGTTGGGAAAATAATCCTGGTAAATTGGAATGCTGTATGGGTTTGGCAGCAAGTTTGGGTAAGTTAGGGCAATGGTCGGAAGCTGTGGAGTGTTATCGTCAGAGAGCATCTCTGTTTGATGAGTCTGGGGAGTTTTTGTTTAGGTTTGGTCAAGCTTTGGGGCAGTTACAACGGTGGGATGAGGCTATTGTTGAGTATCGAAAGGCGATTAATTTGGGTTATGCTGGAGCTGAGGTGAGGCATCATTTGGGTTATGCTTTGGGGCAGTTGGGTAGATGGTCGGAAGCTGTTGTTGAGTATCGGTTGGTGTTGGAGGTTAATCCGAAGTCTGCTGTGGTGCGGCATCAGTTGGGTTATGCTTTGGGGCAGTTGGGTAGGTGGCGGGAGGCGGAGGTTGAGTTGCGGAAGTCGGTGGAGTTGCATCCGGGGTCTGCTGTGGTTAGGCAGCAGTTGGCGGATGTTTTGCGGGAGTTGGGGGAGAAGGATGAGGCGGTTAACGAGAATTTGGCTGGTCTACAAGTAAGGATATCTGAGAAAAAACAGGAGAGAAACCAGGCATTTACGTTGGTTCCTAAGAAGGTTGAGGCTAAAGCAAAAGTTAGTCGTAACTTGAAATTGGATGATCAGAATTTGGGAGAAGTTTTGATTTTGGAAGAACAGCCACGGGCTGGTTTAGATAAGAGTTCTGAGGTACTATCAAATTCTATTATTGGCAGCTTGCCGTTGTATCCTGTTGTTTCTATTATTATTCCTCTTTATACAAATTTGGATTGTTTGGGTAGGCAACTGGCAGCAATAGCTAAAGATGGAGATTTTGAGAAGTACGAGATTATCTATGTTTTAAATTTAGCGGAAAAAGTTAAAGACGTTGAGGCTGTTTTTCGGGAATATTGTACGACTAATGAACTTTCAGCTAGATTGATGGTTGTGAAAAATTTACAAGAATTTGAGGCTGCTGTTCGTATTGCTAGTCTGTACGCTAGGGGGCGCTATTTGTTGTTAATGCCTGCGTATGTTATTCCTCAAGGTCGGGGTTGGCTAAAAATGACGGAGTTTTATGAGTCTGTTTTTCAGGTGGGAACTTTGGCTCCTCAGTTGCTTGATGAAAATAGGGCACCAGTGGGAGTTACTGGTGATTGTTTACTTATAGCTAAGGATTTATATGATAATTTGCACCGTAGTCGGAATTATGGGGAGGGGTTGACAGGTTTGGATTTGTGCAAGGAATGTGACAATTTAGGTTATGAAAATGTGTCTTTTGAGGATTGTGACTTTCTTTGTCTGATGGATGGTAAGGGTTAACTAAAGGTCTAAGTTTTTTAAATATGTACAGGTAAGGAGGTAAAAAGCGAGTGATGGTTCGGGATTTAATTAGAAAGGCGAATAGGTTTAAGCGCGAATCTAGGTGGGAAGAAGCAGCGTCTCTTTATCGAGAGATTATTGATGTTAACCCTCATTTTGCTTGGGCTTATAGTGCTTTGGGAGAGGTTTTGGCAGGGCAGAATAATCTAGATGCTGCTGAGGTTGAGTTAAGAAGGGCGATCGCTCTTGGGTCTAATTCGGCTTGGCATTATTATCAGTTGGGTAGGGTTTTGGTAGCTGGCGGTAGGGATGATGAGGCGATCGCTTGTTTCCAAAAAGCTATTGAGATGAGGCCAGATATCGAACGGTTGCAGCGGTGTGTCGATCGGGTTATTGCTAATAAAATTAAAGATGCTGCATCTGTGGCGGGTGATGACTTATATTGCTTTGTCTGTGGGTCTCAGGAACTTAGCAAGTTTTCTTCTGAATATGACCGCGACAGTGAAATAGCAGATATTTTTCTTTGTCAGCATTGTCAAGCTTTGATTCCTCGCTATTCTCAAGGACGGTTGTTGGTGAGTTTGGAGCAACAGATTTTGGAGGCGGAAGAGGATGTAGGGCCTTTTTCTGAGGAGAATCCTGAGGAGTTGGCAGTTGGTTATGGTGGGGTGGCTGATTTTTATCGGAACTGGTTGGGGGAGCCTGGCGATGAGTATATATGTGAGGTTGGTTGTGGTAGAGGAAGTTTGTTAGAAGCTTTGAAGAGGAGAGGTTATCGGGTTATTGGTTGTGAGCCTTGTCCTAATTTGGCGAGTAAGGCTAGGGCAATTTATGGTTTATCGGATCGGGAGTTAATTAATTGTGATGTTGCGACTTTATTTGAATTGGTGGAGAGGGAGGGCATAGCTGTTAAGGGGGTGTTTATGTGGCACGTTCTCGAACATTTGTCTAATCCTTTGGAGGTACTGAGGTTAATTTGTCAACGTCTGGTTGCTGATGGATTTGTGATTTTTCAGATACCTTTGTTAACTAAAGATTATCTTCATCCTTCTCATTTGGTGTTTTATAATGAGCCGTGTATTCGTTATTTGGCAGCACAGGTTAATTGTCGGGTTGAGGAGTTGAATTATGATTATGACCGGATGTATTGTGGTTTTGTATTGAGGAAATATTAGCTTTTATGAACAATCAAGGTTTGTTAGAGTTTATAGGCAGTAATTATCCAATGGCGTTTAAAGTCCAGCTAGAGCCAATCTTAGACTATAACTGGGTGGCAAACTATGTTTTAAGCATTGCAGGGGAAATCGTATTTATCAAGAGTACACCTGGGCTATTCTTCTTATTTTCAGATACTCTTTCGATAAGAGGAGTAGCATTACCCAAAACAAACAATCATACATCAAGTGAAATAATTTCTGTTTCATCTAATTCCCTAACAAATATTGCTATTAAACAGTGGAGTTACGGTCTTCCCTCTGGAGGGCTGAAAATTAAGTATCCAAATCACCCAAAGACCGAAAATTCTGGGTGGATACTCAAACTATTTATACCTTGGCACAATAACGTGAGCAATAGGGAAAGAGAAAATTTTGTTTCTCATTTACTTGTCGCTAACTTAAAGGATGGGTCTAAATTCCCCTTTCTAAAAATTAATATTCGCCTGATAATTGATGATTTGGAAAATGAGTTAAAAGAGATCGAAGAGCAAAGTCTAGCAGAGATTGACCCTGATTTTAAAGCTCAGGTAACCCGGAATTATCAGTTAACTACATCTAAGACAAGTCACTACAGTTGGGAAGAAAACAATCGCAAAAAAAATGTCAAGTTATTTTGTATTGGATTTCACAAAACTGGACTTGTTTCTCTATTATTTACTCTAAATAGGCATGGTTTCAGAGTTCCTCTCACACTGCATAACTATTGGCAACGAGAACTGGACTTGTCTGAGCAGGATATAAGAAAACGTTTTCAAGATATAATTGAAGGCTCTGATTATACCCCTCTATTTGATTATTGCGATAGATTTGGAGCTTTTATTGACATTCCATTTTGTGTGCCCAAACTCTATGAGGTGCTAAACAACAAGTTCCCAAATTCGTTGTTCTTGCTTACTGTTAGACAAAATGCAGATACTTGGTTCAACTCTATGTTTTACTATACGATGGATCAATGCAATGGTGATTTACCTACCTCGGAAAACATAGAAAAAATTGGTAATATTCAAGGATTAGCGCTGGATTATTCAAAGCTTGTTTATGATACAGATAAAACAGGTTGGTTTAACAGAGAAGTGTATAAAAAAGTTTATACGAAACACATACTGGAGGCTCAAAAATACTTTCAAAGCTACAAGGACAAGTTGCTGACGATTGATGTCTCCAACCCAGAATCTTACCTTAACTTTTGCAACTTTTTAAAGATTCGGCCAATTTTAAAGAAGTTTCCTAACTTGAATTTGAATACAAATAAAGATTTTTACAAGACTTAATACATAATAAAAATATTAACTAAAACAAAGGATAAAAATGAATATACCATTTAATAAACCTCACATGACTGGAAAAGAGCTGTGGTATGTAGCTCAAGCCCACCAATCATATCCGCTAGCAGGTGATGGCAAATTTACTAAAGCTTGCCAGAGTTGGATAGAGAAAAACACGGGATGCCAAAAGGCGCTATTAACTCACTCTTGTACTGCAGCTTTGAAAATCGCAGCATTACTACTTGACGCTCAACCTGGCGACGAGATAATTATGCCTTCCTATACCTTTGTTTCTACAGCTAATGCTTTTGCCATAAGGGGTTTGGTTCCGGTATTTGTGGATATCAGAGAAGATACCTTAAACTATAGACGAGTCCTTAGTAGAAGATGCTATTACTTCTAAAACCAAGGCAATTGCTCCCATTCATTAATACTGGAAGAGGATGCAAAACGGATACAGCAAATGAATTTTTGGGCTTCTGCATAGAAGCACGCAAAAATTTTGCTGCTAGGATGAGATAGATTGCGTGTTATTAATTCTGAGTAGAAGGAGGTTTTGGTTTTACCCCAGTTTATCAGAAATACTTTTAATAACCTCAGAAGCACAGAGTTTAGGATTTCCTTCTAACTGTATGATATTAACCAATAAAGCTCCATCAATGGTCAAAACTATCACTCCTTCTTGGGGTTTGACTTCAATTATTTTGCCAGGAATCACGCCTACATATTTACCTATATTGAAGTAAGGTGTTGCAGACCAAACGATGACTTTAGTGCCTTTATAAAAAGTGTATGCTCCTGTGTAGGGGAACCCAACTGCCCGAATTAAATTATAAATTATCTGGGTTGCTTGCTGCCAATCAATTAAGTTATCTTCCGGCGTGCGTTTACATCCATAAGTTGCCCTAGAGTGATCTTGTGGCTTACGAGGAGCCTGGCCTGTTCTTAAAGCTTGAATGTTGTTTGTTAGCAAATTTAAGTAAGCTTCTGTAACTTTATCCATAACTTGAATAATAGTCTCTTCTGGCTTAATAATTACTTCTTCCTGATCGATTATGTCTCCCGTATCAACCTCATCAGCTATGTAAAACATAGATGCACCACAGTTTTGTTCGCCATTAATCATTGCCCAGACAGTTGGTGAAAACCCCCTATAAGCAGGCAACAAAGAGTCGTGAAATACCACAGATTCTCTAACGTAGTTTAAAGCTGATACGGGAACTATGTAGCGCCAATGAACGAAAAAGGCTAAATCAATACCCACACTCCAGACATCATTGTACTTTTTATCAAAAACGTTTCGCGTTGCAAAAAAAGTTAA
>JBFRWL010000608.1:0-4058 GCA_051439565.1 Prochloraceae cyanobacterium | reverse complement strand
CGAAAAAGGAACTCTTCTCGAACTGTTGGCGTCTTTGCCCATAAATCAATGCCTTAGACAATTACTAAAAGACTAAAAGAACTATGTTTAACGCTAAATACTATAAACCAGCTCTTGCTATTGGACTCAGTCTTAGCACAATGCTCATCAGTCCTCTTGCTAGCTTATCCCCTGCTTATGCCCAGTTATTTCCCTCTAACGGACGCCCAGAAAATAATAGGATTAACAACAGCATTGTGATCCCGGCAGGAACCACAATCCCCTTAGAATACGATAAGGAAAAGATTTTAGTGACCAAGGAAGAAACGATTCCGCTCACTCTTACTGTAGCTGCCAATATTCGCGATCGCTCTCGTAATACCCTAATCCCCTATGGCACAGAAGTTACTGGACAAATTGAACCAGTCGGGAATGGTGGGATTGGCTCTATTTTTGTGGCAGATGAGTTAATTTTTGCTGATGGTACTAGTCAATCTATTAATGCGAGATCCCAACCTGTAACTCGTACTGAAACTGTTAACCGAGGCACAGATGCTGGAGATGTACTCAAGGGTGCAGCCATTGGCGCTGCCGCCGCCGCAGTTTTATCGGAAATATTCGGTGATATTAGCGTCGGGGAAGTTCTCGGGGGTGCAGGATTAGGAGCTATTGCTGGGTTGATCTTAGGCGGCAACGAAGTCGAACTAATTTCGATTGATCCCAACCAAGATTTAGATATTACCCTAGATTCCGATCTCGCCCTGCGTTAGAGATTAAGATCTTGGTGATGACTCTTAAGATTTTTTTTGTTTTTGCTTAATAGTTATTAATATAGTAATAGCTCACCTTAAGTTCTAATAAACAGACCTAGAGGAGAGGCTGGGAATAGTTTACTCTTCGATGATTTTGAAAATGAAAGTCATGAGATCTCCTTTGCCAAAAGAAATCCGATCTCCAAACCGGAGACGATGTCTATTGCCAATCAGTAAAGGCTTATGGTTAATATATGTCCCATTAGAACTTCCCGCATCCTCAATAAAATAATTATGCCCTTCGACTCGAATATTGGCATGTACTCGGGAGACAATATTAGCATCAGGAAAAACTGAAACATCGATATCCGGAGGAATTTGACTATTGGGTTTGCCAATACGGATGATATCTAAATTTTGCGCCAGTTCGATATCCGTACCAGTTTGCACATGGGACAAAATAATTCGCTCTAATTGTAGTTGTGTTGCTGATTCTGATACTGGTTTTAGCGGTTGAGACAAGGCGCGAGAACTTGAGCTGGCAACTATTTTTGAGGTTACTAAGGGTGCTGGTTCTTCTGGAGTTGCTAATTCGGGATTGGTAACTTCTAACTCCTCTATGGGGGTTGGTTCCGCGATCGCAAGGGACTCCGCTGCTAATTCGGGATTGGTAACTTCTAACTCCTCTGGGGGGGTTGGTTCCGCGATCGCCGGAAGCTCTGCTGCTAATTCTAATTCGGGATTGGTAACTTCTAACTCCTCTATGGGCGTTGGTTTCGCGATCGCCGGAAGCTCTGCTGCTAATTCTAATTCAGGATTAGTAACTTCTAACTCCTCTGGGGGAGTCGGTTCCGCGATCGCCGAAATTTCTGCGACTAATTCTAATTCGGGATTGGTAACTTCTGGTTCCTCTAGCGGGGAAATTTCAGCTACTGATCTGGCGGTTGTCGCTTCCAACTCATCGATATCAGACATTTCTGGCAGTTCCGCCTCTATATCTAGAGCCAAATCTAGTCCTAAGATATCCTGTTCCGCATTAGCATCGAAAGCAAAATCGGCAAATTCTTCTAGATCTTCGGCTGGCTCGTCAATAGCTTCTGTCGGCGAAGGTTCAGAGGTTTCAGCAATTTCAGCTACTGATCTGGCGGTTGTTACTTCCAACTCATCGATATCAGACATTTCTGGCAGTTCAGCATCTAAATCTATATCGATATCGGGCTCGAGATCTGGTTCAAAAATATCTTGCTCGGGGTGAGAATCGAGCGTAAATTCTTTGCTGGGGGCTAATTCTGCGTCCAACTCAGCAATGGGAGTTAAAGGGGTGTTTTGTTGTTCTCCTGGATCGCTATCCCAAGGATTTGGGAGCTCAAAATTTTCCGCTGTGGGGGGAATTGTATTTTTAGATTCGGAGAAATTTTCTGATTTAAGGTCAGATTCTCCAAAAGAAAGAGGTTTTTCTGATAAAAGGTTATAGCCACATTGACCACAAAAAACTGCGTTAATTTGGGTAAAAGCTCCACAATTTGGGCAGGGTGAAGTTTTCGGTAAAGGAGCGTAGCAATTTTCACATTGCACAGAGCCTTCTGGATTTTGGTGATTACAGTTGGTACAAATAATCATAATTACTTTGTTGTCAGTACCTTGTTGATAAAAAGAGATGAACTAACCCAAGCTTAAATATGTAGCACGATTAACGAGAAATGCGTGTATCTATTTTGGCTCCTGCATCTCGATCTAGCAACCACCATAATTCCCCATGAGGATTAATTAAGCGAGAAGGATAGGTCATAGCGTCTCCTTGAGCGGCAAAAACTTGTTCTAGAGCAGCTTGTTTATTCGCTCCTGCGACTAAGAATAAAACGCACTGTGCTTGATTGAGAAGTGGTACCGTAAAAGTAATTCGCGGTTGACCGTCTTTATTGCCAACTGCGATCGCCTTACTAGTTTCCTGCAACACAGAAGTATGAGGGAAAAGAGAAGCGGCATGTCCATCATCACCCATACCCAAAAGTATTAGGTCAAAAGTCGGAAATTCTTCTGGGGAGACAGCAAAGAATTTTCGGATTTCTGTGTCATAGCGCCCGGCATCAATTTCTGGGTTGTTAGAGTCGGTAGGAACAGGATGAATATTAGCAGCAGGAATGGTAACTTTATCTAGCCAAGCCTGACGCGCCATTAACTGATTACTATCTGGGTGATTAGGCGCTACATAACGCTCATCGCCCCAAAATACTTGAATCTGTTCCCAGGGAAGATTTTCTTGGGCTAAAGCCTCGTATAAAGGTTTGGGTGTACTTCCTCCGGCTAAAGCGATCGAACATTGACCTTTAGATGCGATCGCAGATTGAATTTTATCTACCACTATTGTCCGCGATCGCTCTATCAGAGATGCTTTATCGGCTAAAACTTCAACAAATTTTTCCATCAGTTTAATCTCTAAAAGGAAATACTAACTCAATTTATCTTAGAATTCCAAAATTTTGGTAGTGACAAAATTTAACCATACTTTGAATATCATCAATAAATGATAGCGTAGATATGAAATCTCAAATTGGGCAATGGGGAAATTCTTTGGCTGTTAGAATTCCTGAGTCTGTTATAGAATCTTTAGACCCCAAGGTTGACGATTAAATTAAGTTTTCTGTCGAAGAGGGTAAAATAGTATTAAAGCCACTCAAAATATTACAAGAACTGAGCTTAGATGATATGCTTGCAGAAGATGCAGAACCCCCAGAACCAGAAATTGACTGGGGAAAACCAATGGGGAAAGAAATTTGGTAATCTTCATCAAGTCTGAAAGCTCTATTCTTCAGTCAGTGGTCATTGAATTTTGCCAAGTCCTGTGTATTTTAACCGCAGAGGACGCTGAGAGCGCAGAGAGAGCACACTAGATCGTGGTTAAGCTACCCTAACACCAGCAAGCCCTAACTAAACAAGCATTGCACCAAAAAGCACCAGTCAGAGTAGCTTTTTGCAAATTAGTGCTACTCAAGGAAACATCCTTTAACTAAGCAAAATCAATGCTGGTTAAAGATATCGGAAAAAGTCAAGATTTATCTTAAGCTTGCTCTGTAGTTTTATTGGGACTTACTACTTCTGATGCAACTTCTTCCTTCTCCCCAGTATTTCCCTCTAACTGAGCATTCATTTTTACTGACTCTGTAACTGACTCTTCAATTTTTTGGGCTTCGCGTTTAAATTCAGTTTCAAATTCTTTAGAAGCATCTTGAAAACTGCGTAGAGTTTTACCCAGACTGCGACCAATTTCTGGCAATTTTTTCGGTCCAAAGACCAGTAAAGCAATAATTGCAATCACTGCCATTTCTG